>NZ_VPCB01000032.1:0-11500 GCF_013418435.1 Acinetobacter sp. YH12142
TGAAGTCATAAGAGAACAGGACGTTCCGCAGAATAAAAATAAATAATCGCACAAGGATCGGCGGCACGACAGGAGTTATGCCAAGCGAACCAATACGAAAAAGCCCGACAGGATGTCGGGCTTTTTTATTTTTAAGACCTTATAAAATAAACCGACAACATTCATTTGCTAACCGTTGTAAAAACACATATATAATGTGTATACACATTATATATGTGTTAAAATATGAACAATAAAGAATGGAGTCACTGTATGACTTACGCAGAGCTTCAAATGACGCTCCTAGAAATGGATCTATCGATAAAAGATCTTGCAACGTTACTTGGCATGAACCCTAATTCCATTACTAATTATAAAAGTACTGGCATGATTCCCCTGCACTTAGCAATTACAGTAGCTCTGATTTCTCATTCAAAAAAAGCTGGTCTATCTCCCGAAGACATTATTAATGAGGTGAAGAGAGGTCATGCTAAGAAATTCCTTGAAAATAATTAAAGGTAATACATTATGCGTACAGATCTACTCTTAGAATTAGCCGATTTCCTAGACAAACTTGATCCCAATAGATTTGATATTCGGACTTGGAGAAGACCATCTAAGGATTCAGTTGGCTTCGTAAGTGATGAGCAACTACTCACTGACTGTAAGACGGTTGCTTGTGCTATTGGATGGGCTGTGACTTTACCAAAGTGGAAGGATGCAGGATTCTATATGGACACTTTGGACATCACCAAAGAGCATATGAATAACCCATTAAGTACGCCATACACTATGGCTATTGTGAAATGGCAAGGTGACTCAGATATCGATTCTTATGATGCTTTACAAGCAGGGTTAAATCTTCCAATAGGTATGGCAGAAGTCCTTTTTGACTTCAATAATTATGCTGATGAAGAATTTACAAGTGCTCAAACGGTGGCTGAAAGAATACGTGAGTTTTGCAGTACGCCATCAGAAGAACTTATGGATTTAGTAGTTTCCTATACTGATACTGAGTAATCCCTACAGGCATAAAAATTAAAAAACTCAATAAAAATGGAGCCTTATGCTCCATTTTTAAAATTCTTATAACGTGTCATATGTTGATTTTAGAAAAAATTAATAATAAAAGACCTCTTGCTAAAATATAGTTTTATCTAATTTTTGACTTGGCTAAAATCTCATAAAATATAGCTTTCGGCTGCTTAAAATTTGACTAACGCAAGAAGTCTACTATTTCAAATTTATTAAATATTTAACTACTAAGCCTAAAGCAACCCCCAACAAGGGTGGAACAGCATTACCAACTTGAGTGTATTGAGGAACTTCAAACTTTCTCATTTGGCCACCAGTAGTTACTTTAGATAGAAACTTAAAGTTATCTGGAAAGGACTGTACTCGAGCCATTTCCCGAACAGTTAGTGTTCTTAAATCACAATAATGGCAAGCATCGTCAGGAATAGATAAAGCTGCTGGTGCTGGTTGATTAGCAACTAAAGCCTTTTGAGTTTGTTTCTTCGTTTGATGTAACTGTAAATACTTTATCAACTCATATTTACTCGAAAAATTAGTCGCTTGGCCATCTTCATTTAAAAAACTTAATTTTTTTAATTCATTAAATGCAGTATCAGAAAGTAAAGTCGTCAAACCTTTAAGAATCTGCTGTACCTCTTTTTTGGTATTTGAAGAAACCAAATTTAAATTTTGATATAACTTAAAACGCTTTTTGACATGAATCCCATTCGCTCTAAGATCATAATTATTTAGCCCCTTATGTGCAGTCAGCAAAGGATTGAACAGAGCATCTAACTTTTTTACATATTCAGATTTTTCTTGATTATTTTCGATAGAAAGGTCTTGAATCGCATCTGCTACGGAAAACTCTTTTCCCTTGTAAGCAATTAACGGCTCTAGAAAAGTATCATGAAAAAATGCTGTGTCCTTATCAACATCAAAGTATTTTAAATGCCCATACTCTAAATCTGTATCTAATTGAACTTTCTCAAAAAACTGATAACTATGTTTTAATATTTCTTGCTCTTTTTCATTTAATTTCTGAATTATTTCTGAATAAATATCTGCACGGATACCCAAAAGAATGAAACGTGGTCGGTTCTGCGCAACGCCAGCATATTTAGCATTTACATGTAAGCATAAAGGAATGTAATTGATCTTTGAAAAGGCCTTGGCAACCTCATACCAGGCATAGAATTGTCCAACTTCGGTATTAAAAGCCCTTAAAATCCCAGAAACATTCTCTAAAAGCACAAACTTAGGGTGAGTGAGTTCCACAAATTTGGCAAATTCCCAGGGTAAAGTATTTCGTTCATTACCCAACTGTCTTAATCCAGCCAGACTGAAACTTTGACAGGGTGGGCCACCAGAAACAAGATCTAAACCACCATCTAAATGTTCATCCTGTATTTGTTTCAATAATTCAGGCTGTTGTTGTAATAATTTATTGAGTTCTACAATACTACCAACAAGTAGTTTTTTATTGAGTTGGGTATTTTGATCTAAATCACTAAAGCCACTATCCATGATAGGTGGGTAGGTTTTAGGATTTTCTCTAAGTCTTTTTGATATTTCATTTTTAGGAAAATTTGAGTTAATCCAAAGTGTATGTTCAAGATGCTGTGCATCTAAATGTTCATCAAAAAAATTATAAGCAAAAGTTTCGGCTGCCATTGGTGATAATTCATTAGCAATAATCAAGTTATACCCTGAAGCTTCTAAGCCTAGGGATAATCCACCACAACCAGCAAACAACTCAATATAGTTCAACCACAGTGCCTTAACGTCTAAAATATCGTGGAATTTTAAAGTACACTCAAGCCAAAGTCCAGGCATTTATACAATTTAAGATGAATCAACGAACACCAATTGACCTAAGCACAGAACAAACAGAACTTTCATTAAAAAATAGAAAATATCTTGCTCAAAATGGTATTGATTATGGTTTGTTATCCATTACTCAAACCGGCCTAAATAAGTCCATTATGGATGCAGTCGGATCTTTAAGAACATACCTAAAGGAAAATCAATATCATAACTATTTTGAACAAAAACAAGGAACTGACTATAAAGTTTTAAAACCATGCCAATTGGTTATCTCTGATACAGACTCTCAGGATCAAAAGGTTAGCTTATATCGTCCTGAAACAAAATCAGGAGATCCACGGATTTGGATTTATGGATTAAAAAATGTGGCTAGCCCTGGTGATGAACTAGCACTCGTTATTGATAAAGGGGATTTATATGCGTTTAACATCTCAAAATTAGATCTAGTTCAAAACCAATTTTTAAATAAGATCATTCAAGACTATGAAGCAACAGCAATGGAGTTACTTGGTCTATTAGAAAACTTAAGCAAAAAAGGACGATTACAATCGATTATGCAAGGCCGGCATGATACGGCTATAGGCAGAACAATTGAACATGCTTTGGGTATTCCAATCAACTCGTCACCTTTACCCGATTATAAAGGGATCGAGCTAAAGGCAGCTCGTTTAAATAAAATTTCAAACCGTACAAATTTATTCGCTCAAGTTCCTGACTGGTCGATCAGTACATTAAAAAGTAGCAAGGAAATCGTTGATAAATATGGTTATCAACGTGGTGAAGATTTAAAACTTTACTGTACGATTAAGACACATAGTTATAATTCCCAAGGTCTTGGCTTTGAGGTCGATTTTGAGCAAGATCAACTGAATGAATTACACATAACAGATGGGCCAGTAGTGAGTTGGTTGGGAGACACTCTTAGAACTAAATTGCTAGAAAAACATCACGAAACTTTTTGGATTAAAGCTAATTCAGATATAGAAAATGGTGATGAATTTTTTACATTAAAATCAATCACACATACGAAGAACCCTGTTTCAAGCCAATTCCTTGTACTTTTGGAACAAGGAATCATTACGATGGATCATTTAATTAAACGTAAAGATAAAACAGGTAAAACAAGTGAAAAAGGCCCCTTATTTAAGATTAAACCAGAACATTTAAGCCTAATTTTTCCTGAGCCAAAGCATTACAATCTGTAATCATGCTTGGATCAAGATTTAACATAAAATCTCTTATACGAAATTTAGATGTAACCCCGAAATAGAAGTGCCTGGGTTATGATGATCTAACTAACATCTCAGGAGATGACGTTGTGAATGACACTGAAAATCAAAAAAAAATTTCGCTCTCAGAATCTGAATTGCTCGAAAATATAAATGAATATACGGCACATGCAGATGAAATTACGGTGCTAACAGAACATGAATGGAGTCATTAATATTTCAGACGCTCTACTTCATTTTTAGAAATTAAATTAAATACAGTATAGACAAAACCCTTGCCACATAAGGCTTTGAAAGGTGTTTTGGAGTAGAGCGTCTGAAAAGTGATTCATTAAATACACTATAGACAAAACCCTTGCCACATAAGGCTTTGAAAGGTGTTTGGCATTGATCTTAAAAAGATGGATCATCATAGCGATAACTTTGCTCTGATTCTTTTTCAGATTTCTGTAAAACATTTGTCTTTACATAAGTCTGAATAGATTTCCCCGCTAATAAAAATTCTCTTACTGCACAAACATCCTGAAGTACATGCTGTGGATCTTGCGTCACCTCATGACTCAGATCTAAAAATAATTGATTGATCATCTGTAAATTAGTTACTCGATCAAATCCTGCGTTCTGTACAGTTTCAATATAAGCTGAAAATTCATCACGGATTAAATCAGGAGATTGTACTGTATTGGTGTCTCTTAAGCTTTGAATCATCTGATCTTTCAATTGCTGTATTTTTTCCAAAGCGCGTTCACGCAGAATCTCTAGATCATTTTTAACCGGTGTTAAATCATAATATTCAGCACGTAAACGATCTTTTTTGCACAAATCATCGATTCCAGTTGCTGGTTGCATCAATGCTTCTTCTAAATATTTCACTCTGTCATCCTGTTCTTTTTGACGTTTTTCATCTTTAAGCTTTTGCTTATGTTCTGCTTCAAGTGCCTTTCTACGAGCAAGTTCTGCTAAATAATACGTTTGGTACAATTCATAATGATTTTCCTCACGGATCTGCTGAATTTCAGCCTTCATTTGCTCTCGTTCAGCCACCAAATCTGGTTGGTTTTCCTTCGCAAAACGGACTTTATTCAACATGATCGGCACATCTTTTAACTGAGTACCGTACTTCTTGTTGTAATCCTCATTCGATAAGCAGCTGACCAAGCCTGGTACTTCAACTGGAATACCTTTGATTTCTAGAATCTTAGTTGGAGCATAGCGTTTCAAACTCTCATTAATCAGATCTTCTGTCTTTTTTCGATAGAGCTTTAACTGACCTTTACCCATCCCAAGCACATCTGCTGTAAGCTTTTGCGCCCCACCTTTTTGTGGTTCTTTAGGGTTATATCGCTTAAAAAATTGTTCTGCTGTACGTTCAATGCCATCTACATGTCTTTCGCTATACATAAAATGTAGATGCGGTTGTGCCTGACCACCAAATGAACCTGGGTGATTATGGATGGCACAAGTAAAGGGATAACGATAGCGATCGGCAAACTCTTCAATGAATGCTTCGGCCAACTCAATTCGTTGCTCTACAGTTAATTCTTTGGGCAATGCAATGACAAGACTTGAACAGGTACGCCCATTACTACGTTCATACATATCTGTCGCTTGCCAAAAAGTGCCTGGATTACCTTTGGCGAAGTCTGGCAAATTTCCAGATCTTACAAACTCTAAGGTTTCATGAATATTTTCTTTATGACGCTCGAAACGCAATGTTCGCGTGATGTAGTGAAATCTCCCGCTAGCAGTGCCTGATTTTTTTGTTTTACCCGATTGGGTTTGCACTGCTTTTTTCACAACATGTTCTAAATTGCAGTAAAACATTGAGCACCTTTTTGGGGGAGGCCTCGCAGAGCCTGCGGAGCGCGAGGAGTAGTGTTTCTAATTCGATATAATTACTACGCAATTATATCGAATTAGAAACACGGAAACGAGCTTATTAATTAAAATAAATGTTCCCACATTTATTTTAATTAATATACGGCATCCGACTTGTTATACTCAATACAATCAATTGCATATTTATACAAGGGGTTCTTATGGCTACACGTGGACGACCAAGCAAAAATCTCTCTCATCAAGATATCGAGGATTTAAAGTTTTTTTTACAGAACCTTCTCTTCCTCAAAAAAAACCAACAACGCGCCCTCAACCTACTTGATGAAACCGCCCCACCTTTTTCAGAACAACAACTCACACTTTTAAAAACGGTAGATCGAGAAAAAAGACTCTTTCAACAACGACAGGTTCTGATTGAAAACATCCAGCTTAAACAAAAAAATCAGCAGACTCTTTTGGCCAATGAAATTGAGATTCTTGGACTACTCAAATTAGATTTAACCCAAGATACTTTTTTCCGTCTTGATCGAGCACTTGAGTCCTACCAAAAAATTGAAAAGGCGGCATTAGAAAATAGAATCCGCTTAGAAGATGAAAAACACCGAGAAATACTGCAAAACAATAAAAAAGAACTGACCGAAGCTCAAAAAAAGAGAAATGCTGAAAACCAACTGAAATATGCACTGGGCGGGGCAGTTCTTGCAGCTTATGAACAGTTAGAGATATCAAGTGAAAACTTAGATCCTCAAAGTGTTAAATCTAAAATTGTGCATAACGAAAGATTCTATGATCTCATCAAAGATACCAAGATATTTAAAGATACTTTTAAATCCTCTGAAAACTATACTCAGGCATGTTTGATGTTACCAAAGCTTCTTGATGCCCTGGCTCAATATCAAATCGCAGATGAGCCTATACATCTGGCTACATTAAGAAAGATAAAGGAGCCTTAAATGCATTTTAAGGCCCTTTAATTAAAAATAAGAGATTCATATCAAAGATATGTTAATAGGGCTAAAAACGCAAAATATGACGATTCACGATAGATTTAAGCGAGTGTCTACGAGCGACACTATGAAAAGTCGCGCCTAGACTCCCTGAAAAACAGGTTTTTAACTATTTAAATTCTCAAAAATAGAAAATCACTTGAAAATATTTGAGTCTAGACCGAGCGTAGCGAGCATAAAAAACTCATGAGCGAAGCGAATTCCGAGTTTCTCTTGTTTTTAGAGAATTAATTCCCGGTATTTGCTAAAAATTGCCCCGACGAACTGAGCGTAAGCGAAGTTCAATAGAGTTTGAGCGTAGCGAAAACCAAGGGCAATTTTTTATGGTTTGTGCTTTTAATTATTTTAATGCTTTTAAATGCTTTTAAATGGTTTGTAATGCTTTTATATCAAGGGTTTCAAAAGTTATAAAGCTAGGTTTATCGACCGTTAAAGCTAGGTTTATCGACCGTTAAAGCTAGGTTTATCGACCGTTAAAGCTAGGTTTATCGACCTTAAAGCTAGGTTTATCGACCTTAAAACAATTCATAGCTTTATTTAAACTAGGTCTGTTGATCTTTCCAAACTACTCACTAATGTTTTTTAAACTAACTGTTAAAACAAGCTTATTAAACTGATTAAACCACTGCTCTAAGCTTTTTAAACTAACCATTAAACTAGGTTTATCGACCCTATTAAACTACTTCTAGTGCTTCTTTAAACTAGGTTTCTTTATCCAGTTAAACTGTATATTTAAGAAACATAAGATATTAATAAAAAAAGATTTATTAAACGAAAATCAATCTATTGAACAATACAATTAAATAGTCTATGTTATGACCTAGCTTATAAAGAAAATACTATAAATGACTAAACTCGTTGTAAAAGACAATGCATTGATCCAAGCAAGTTATACCTTAGATACAGTTGAGCAACGTTTAGTATTGTTAGCAATTTCTGAAGCAAGAGAGACTGGACGTGGCATAACAGAAAATAGCTTGTTGGAAGTACACGCAAGCAGCTATATCAATACCTTCAATGTTGAGAAGCATACTGCCTATACGGTGCTTAGAGATGCCTCAAAAAGCTTATTTGATCGATATGTCACATACCATGATGTAAATCCTAAAACAGGCAAGGATCGTAGCTTCCATTGTCGGTGGGTTGATAAAATAGGATATGAACCTCAATCTGGGATTGTTTTCATAAGATTTACTCAGGATATTGTTCCTCTTATTACAAGGTTGGAAGAAAACTTCACAAAATATGAGTTAGAACAGGTTTCACGACTTACTAGCTCTTATGCTATACGGCTTTATGAATTATTAATTCGATGGCGATCCGTAGGAAAAACCCCTATTTTCGATATAGCTCTATTTAGACAACAACTGGGAGTTGAAGCTCACCAATACAAAACTATGAGTAATTTCAAAACATACGTTTTAGATTTTGCACTTAGTCAAATAAATGAGTTCACTGACATAACAGCTAAATATGAACAACATAAAAAAGGGCGTTCTATCTCAGGATTTTCTTTCACTTTTAAACAGAAAAGAAATGCGTCTGCGAAATTAATTAATACAAAGAGTCCATCTAGTTTCTTTTCTAAAATGACCGATTCTCAACGTCATCTGTTTGCAAATAAGCTTTCTAGACTTCCTGAAATGAATAGCTATTCTCAAGGCACAGAAAGCTTTGAACAATTCGCTGTACGCATTGCAGAAATGCTAAAAGATGCTCAAAAATTTGAAGAATTATTTCCTTATCTTCAAAAAGTTGGTTTTCAATCTGCCTAAAAATTAAGCTTGATCATTTGTCTATTAGACAGTCTAATAGACAGCAAGTTTTTACAAGTTTAGGCATAGGTTTACAGGATGAAAACCCTTACAGTTCTTGAACTTTCCAAGCTTTACAACATCAATAGACAAACGATTTACAACAACATAAAGAAAGGAATTTTAAGTAAAAATTCTGAAAATAAGATTGATCTGGCAGAAGCTATTCGTGTTTTTGGTGAACCTTCAAAAAAACTAGATGTAAAAGAGTCTGTAAAAGTAGACAGTCCAAATTCGGCAGAATTTTTACTGCTTAGACAGCAAATAGACATGCTGAAAAGTCAGCTTGATGATGCCAAAGACCGCGAGTCTTTTTATCAGAACCAAATTGAAACGATGCAACGTCTATTGGAAGCACCAAAACCCCAGATCACTCAATCTGGTGATCATGGATCGGTACAGCCCGAACAAGCGACAGGAGCAAAAGAAGAGGTGATAGCAATGCCACCTAAAGAACCTGAAGTAATCGAGAACAAACGTATTCCAGTTCCAGAGCATGTTGAGCCTGAACCAGAAAAAAGAGGCTTTTGGAGTCGGTTTTTTAGACCCTATGATTAACCAAGATTGTTTAAGTAAAATGAATAAAGTCGTGGAACATTGATCAAATAGTAGTCGTGGAACATGAATAATCAATAAAAAGCCATTCTGGTGCCCTATACTCCAGAACGGCTCACTCTAATATACTGAAAATTAATGAGAAATAAACAGCATTTCGTATAAGGTGTATTATGTTAATTTTAGAAATTCTTAAAATAATGATTTTTTCATAGTAACCATTTCTTTAACTTCCTTTTTCAACGGCTTAATTGCTTTATTTAGATGAGGCGTTAATTTATCTATAACCTCTTGAGTACTTAAAATAGGTAAGTCTTCTAATTGCTTTTCGAGTTCATCACCTATCCCCAATCCATCAGATTCGATAGATAGAGCACAATTAATACTTCCATTTTTTTTCAAATTTTGGAGTGTTGAAATAAGATTCTTTGTTTGATCAATATCTAATTCAAAGACTCTTTCTTCAGTAGTGGTACGAGATACTGTTGCAGCAGCAGTGGCAGCAGCACTGGCAGCAGAAATTATTAACCATGGTAATGGCATATTAATTAATCCTCAAAAAAAGTCTCTAACTTAGCTAAATTAATTCCATCTAATGATTTGTTTTCAATATCTTTTTTATTAAAAACGTAAACACCTTCTTGATGAAGAACATTAACACTAACTTTTAGAGCAGAAGAAAATTTCAATAAATCTAAATTTAATAAACTAATAATTAACAATAGGTTATCTATACCAAGTGTGATTTTTCCTGATTCAATTTTGGAAAGAGTGGACTTACTACATCCTAATAAATCAGAAAACCGAGTTTGGGTAATTCCCAAAGCATTTCTCTGGAAAGTGATGATTGCACCAATTACAACTTGAATAGGAACACTTGACTTATATCTCACTAGAATTTTCTCACTGTCAGGTTTCTACTAATAATACACTTTAGTTTCGGAAAAACAATTACATTTGTTTACTCATAAAAAATAAAAAAGTTTACTATTTTTTTAAAAATGTGTTGACTAATAAGAAACCAATGTGATTATATATGAATCAACAAAGCATGTCCTGCTTTAGAAACACAAATACCAGGAATAAATTTATGGATTTTTTAGTACGTATCGTGATTGCAGCTGTTGTTCAAGAAGCTGTTAAAAAAGTTTTTAAATAACATAAATATGGGAGCTTTATCATGTGGGATAAGTTAATTGATGTAGTAGCTGAGATTGTAGTTGTTGTAATCAAAGACACATTAAACAAATAGGGTTCAATAAATTTGGCTTTGGTAAGTACATTTATTTTTAAGATGAGTACTTGCTAAGGCTAGGAGAATGAAAATGAATAGCTCTGATCTAATAGCATTAATTTTAGAAAATGGATGGTTTATCAGACGTATTAAAGGAAGTCATCATCACTTCAAACATCATTTGATTCAAGGTATCGTTACGATTCCTCATCCCAATAAGAACTTACCAATTGGAACAGTTAAAAGTATTTTTAAACAGGCTCATATTAATTTAAATAAACGTACAATACTTGCTAAGACTGCACCACAAAAAAATGAGGCTTTGAATGCTATTACCCATAGCTATTGATTTATCGAATGGAACTCCATATGCAGTATATTTTCCATCATTATATGGATGTAATGCTGTAGGGGATTCCATAGAAACAGCTATAATAAATGCTATAGAAGCAGCTGAAGAGCATATTGAAATATTACTAGAAGATGGTGATTCTCTACCTCATCCAATCAACATACATGACCTGATGCAACTACAAGAATATCAGCAATGCGTATGGAAACTAATACAGATAAACGCTTAATCAATCTTATTTAACATAATGGGCGTTATACGAAATGCAAAATAAATAGTTTTATATTTCAAAAAGTTATGCTATAAAAAATCGGGGGCGCAAACCCGAAAAGCCGACTTGGAAACAAGTCGGCTTTTTTATGTTCAGTTTTGATATATTCTGCCAATAAAATTGATCAATATTTAATCAAATTGTCATTTTTCTCTGCGTTATCAAGCCAGCGCTGGCTTAAATTATCCCCAATTTCTGCGGACAACTCTCGGGATAAAAATCCACCAATTTTGTACGCCTGAGCGCACATGGATTTAGGGATTTTGCGGATATTCATAACCCCTTGTATTCAATATCATGAAGTCATAAGAGAACAGGACGTTCCGCAGAATAAAAATAAATAATCGCACAAGGATCGGCGGCACGACAGGAGTTATGC
>NZ_VPCB01000033.1:0-10723 GCF_013418435.1 Acinetobacter sp. YH12142
AAAGTTTTACGTACTTTAACTGAATCAACCTATGAAATTCAGCCTCAGCAAAGTCATTATGAATCTCTCGAAGTAGATGAGTTCTGGAATTTTGTTGGAAATAAAAAGAATAAACAATGGCTTATTTACGCCTATCATCGAGAAACAGGTGAAATTGTTGCTTATGTTTGGGGTAAACGAGATTTAGCTACAGTCTAACAATTGAAGACAAAGCTTAAACAATTAGATATTCACTACACCCGAATTGCAAGTGATCATTGGGACAGTTTCATCACTGCTTTTAAAAATGGTAAGCAAAGTATTGGTAAATTTTTTACTGTAGGTATTGAAGGCAATAATTGCAAAATAAGGCATAGAATTAGGCGTAGCTTCAGAAGAAGCTGTAATTTTTCAAAAAAGCTTGAAAACCATTTTAAAGCTTTTGATTTAGCCTTCTTTTCTTTTACATCAATAATGGCTTCATTTAAAGGCAGCATACTTTTTGAAGCACCACCAAAATTTTATGTTAAGTAGAGACTAAAAATGCCCTTGATTAAGGGCTTACAAGGGCATTTTGTATAAGGTGTATTATGTTAATTTTAGAATTTCTTCATTAGATAATTTTTGATAAGCTAAATCCATTAGGACTAATTAAGTAAATATGAGCAATTGGGTCAATGTCACACAGGATAAGTCTACAGGTATAGAACTAATTCATGCCCACTTCAAAGGCTTTGCATACGATCCTCATCTACACTCAAGTTATCTTATAGGGGTAACAGAGTTAGGACATCAACAATTCAATTGTAGAAAAAAAATTATTGATAGCTATCAAGGTCAAACTTTCATGCTTGAACCTGAAGAAGTTCATGATGGTAATGCACCAGATCCTCTCGGCTTCACTTATAAAATGATGCATTTAGATCCAGCATGGTTAAAAAAAAGCTATGAAGGAATATTTAATGAGCCTATCGAACTTGCTATCGAATCAACCCTACGTTCTGATCCTCAACTTTCACATTTGATACTTTCAACCTACAATATATTGAATAACAATGAATCTCAATTGATGAAAGATACGTATTTAGATCTTTTATTAGAAAACGCTATCCAACTGGACCAGCAGCTACATTGATTCGAATTTTAGATGCTCACCCAAGCCTTATTTGAAAAAATTACTTAAAAAATGGGAGCTTAAGGCTCCCATTTTTATTTCGTATAAGGTGTATTATGTTAATTTTAGAAAATCTTCACTACTATTATTTTAAAATAAGCCTTATATCCAAGCATAAAACAAGGTTGTCTAGACTTCTTTTAACAGTAAAGTTATCATAAAACTGAATTTTATTTTTTAGGTAAGTTTATGCATTCTATCCGCATTCGTTAAGACACAACTATTTGCATAGTGACACTATTTTATAATGGTGGGCTTTTGTTGTGTCTTTAAGAATATATGCGGATATATAAAGTAAAAGTATGCTTAATTTATAAGTATGCTTTTAGTGCATAGTTTCCAGTTATAACTTAATTGACTAGCTATTTGTCCACCCTGTGGATGAATAGCTTTTTTTTTGGGAGGACACTGTGATGCTAGCTTTTGTTTTCACCTAAATCCTGTTTGCTGCATAAAAAATTTCAAGAGCTAAACAGGAGTAAATAAAAATGAGTTTAATTATTAAAGCGAGAAACATACGCTTGGATTATGCTGGGCGTGATGTTTTGGATATTGATGAATTGGAAATTCACTCTTATGACCGTATTGGTCTTGTGGGTGATAACGGAGCAGGAAAGAGTAGTTTACTCAAAGTACTTAATGGCGAAATTGTTTTAGCCGAAGCGACATTACAGCGTTTTGGTGATTTTGCACATATCAGCCAACTGGGCGGAATCGAAATAGAAACGGTCGAAGACCGGGCAATGTTATCTCGCCTTGGTGTTTCCAATGTACAAAACGACACAATGAGTGGCGGAGAGGAAACTCGTGCAAAAATTGCTGCCGCATTTTCCCAACAAGTACATGGCATTCTAGCGGATGAACCAACCAGCCACCTTGATCTCAATGGAATAGATCTACTTATTGGTCAACTTAAAGCATTTGATGGAGCATTACTTGTTATCAGTCATGACCGATATTTTCTTGATATGGTTGTAGACAAGATATGGGAGTTAAAAGACGGTAAAATTACGGAATATTGGGGTGGTTACTCGGATTACTTGCGTCAAAAAGAAGAAGAGCGACAACACCAAGCCGTAGAATATGAGCTGATGATGAAGGAACGGGAGCGATTAGAATCTGCTGTGCAAGAAAAACGCCAGCAAGCTAATCGATTAGACAATAAGAAAAAAGGAGAAAAATCCAAAAACTCTACCGAAAGTGCTGGACGACTTGGGCATGCAAAAATGACTGGCACCAAGCAAAGAAAACTGTATCAGGCAGCTAAGAGTATGGAAAAGCGTTTGGCTGCATTAGAAGATATTCAAGCACCAGAGCATTTGCGTTCTATTCGTTTTCGTCAAAGTTCAGCCCTAGAACTGCACAATAAGTTCCCGATTACGGCAGATGGTCTGAGCTTAAAATTTGGTAGCCGTACTATCTTTGATGACGCTAACTTTATAATACCGCTTGGCGCTAAAGTCGCTATAACTGGATCGAATGGAACAGGGAAAACGTCCTTGTTAAAAATGATATCAGAACGTGCTGATGGATTAACCATATCTCCAAAAGCTGAAATTGGCTACTTTACACAAACAGGATATAAATTTAACACGCATAAATCTGTGCTCTCCTTTATGCAGGAAGAGTGCGAGTACACAGTTGCGGAAATTCGTGCAGTATTGGCTTCAATGGGGATCGGAGCGAATGATATTCAAAAAAACTTATCCGACTTATCGGGAGGTGAAATCATCAAACTGCTTTTATCCAAAATGCTTTTAGGAAAATATAATATTTTGCTTATGGATGAACCAGGAAACTATCTTGACCTAAAAAGTATTGCCGCATTAGAAACAATGATGAAGTCCTATGCAGGAACTATTATCTTCGTATCTCATGACAAGCAATTGGTCGATAATATTGCTGACATTATCTACGAGATCAAAGACCACAAAATCATCAAGACTTTTGAGAGAGATTGTTAATGATAGCCAATCTAATCCGAACATTAATTATTGAACTCTTTAAAGGAAATTAAAAATGACAATTCAAGATATTCAATCACTTGCTGAAGCACACGGCTTGTTGCTTACGGACAAAATGAATTTCAATGAAATGGGCATTGATTTTAAGGTCGTTTTTGCTCTTGATACAAAGGGGCAACAATGGTTGCTGCGTATTCCTCGTCGTGATGGCATGAGGGAACAAATCAAGAAAGAAAAACGCATTTTAGAATTGGTAAAAAAACATCTTTCTGTAGAGGTTCCTGATTGGAGAATTTCATCTACAGAATTAGTGGCTTATCCCATACTTAAAGATAATCCTGTTTTAAATTTGGATGCTGAAACCTATGAAATAATTTGGAATATGGACAAAGATAGCCCGAAATACATAACATCTTTGGCAAAAACCTTATTTGAAATCCATAGTATTCCTGAAAAAGAAGTTCGGGAAAATGATTTGAAAATTATGAAACCTTCAGATTTAAGACCTGAAATAGCAAACAATTTGCAGTTAGTAAAATCTGAAATTGGTATAAGTGAGCAATTGGAAACCCGCTACAGAAAATGGTTGGATAATGATGTTCTATGGGCAGATTTCACCCAATTTATACATGGCGATTTATATGCTGGGCATGTACTAGCTTCAAAGGATGGAGCTGTTTCAGGCGTTATTGATTGGTCAACAGCCCATATAGATGACCCAGCGATTGATTTTGCTGGGCATGTAACTTTGTTTGGAGAAGAAAGCCTCAAAACTCTAATCATCGAGTATGAAAAACTAGGGGGTAAAGTTTGGAATAAACTATATGAACAGACTTTAGAAAGAGCAGCGGCCTCTCCTTTGATGTATGGTTTATTTGCCTTAGAAACTCAAAATGAAAGCCTTATCGTTGGAGCAAAAGCTCAGTTGGGAGTTATATAATTTAAAAATATGATTGCTGAGAACTGCCTTGTTTTGAAACTTGGTTGGCTTTAATTAGTTTTTAGTATTCTTTATAGAAAATGCCTCGATCAAGGGGCATTTCTAACAATCATTTAACATAAAATTTCTTATGTGAAGTAACCTGAATGCAGCGGTGCCCCATTGGGGGCGCGTTGAGATAAGCCTCTTTTAGATAACTTTAGCAACTCGATAGACAGTTGCAACTCCACAATTCACTGCTTTGGCAATTTCTTCCTTAGTCATATTGCCAACTACTAGCAATTCTTTTATTCGTTTATGTTTAGCCTCATTTGCCTTCTTGCCTGTTGGTTTGTAACCCGAACGTGCCAGGCCCTGCTTAATACGTTCTATACGTTTCTCATTGTCTAGGCGGGCCATTGTTGCCAGAAGATCAATCAACATATTGTTGATGAGTTCCAAGATTGAATGAGTAATGCTGTCACTGGTTTGAATCATTTGGTAGGTAGTAGGAAGATCTGCTACGACTAAACGAAGTCCCTTCTCCTGGATCCTGCGCTTCAGCTCTTGAAAATCTCGTTGGGTTAGGCGTGATAAGCGGTCAATACTTTCAACTAACAATGTGTCACCTTGATTTGCTTCTGACAGTAGCTTATTCAATTCAGGTCGGTCTAACTTCGTACCACTATAGTTTTCCACGTACACAATGGTTTCACCCAAATTCAAGTTTTGGTTTAGATCCTGAAGAATCTGCAAAGCCCTTTCTGCATCTTGATCTTTAGTTGAAGCTCGTAGATAAATACGTGTATTCATTTCTATCATTTAATCTTAATTCTATTAGATTAATGATAATACTATCATTTAATTATTGCATTAAGTCTAATGATAGATATTGTATGCGATTTGGCTCGCTATCATTCAGGTATAGTCTTTTGATAAAAAAAGCATGACTGGAAGCCATGCCTTGGGAATTCGTATAACGTGTATTATGTTAATTTTAGGGAAATTTAAGAATCTCTATGCAATGGTTTATTCAATATTCTTTGATTTCTTATCTTTTAGGTTAATCAGAAATAGCCAATAACATAAGCCAGGAAATAGAGCCATAAAGATAGTCCATGTATCTGTATACATCTTCCACCACTCTTTCGAAATTTCTCCTGTGTGACTCCATCCAAAAAGAATAAAAAATGGAGTAGCAATAATTATAGAGGCAATACAGATAGTTAATAAATTAAGACTGTTATAACGATTTAAAAGAATTGAGAATATGAAGCTGAAAGGTACAGTCAAAATACAATAAGCCAAGTAGACAAGACCGTGCCCTACAAGAACCACTAAAATCGAGTATAGGCTGTATTCCTGATTCATTACGATAAACAGGACTGCTGTGAAAAAAAGTAGTGGTAAAGGAGAAAGTAAGAGAGCTTTTACTATTTTTTCATTTGAATATTTCACTAATTTAATTCTCTTATCTACTCAATAAATAATAATACTATAACGATTTTATTGGAGGTTTTTTGATTCTATTTAACATAATGGTGGTTATACGCAATACACTTGTATATTAATATAAATATCAGATACTTAATAAAACAAGAAAAATCCAAAAATGCCCAAAAAACCGATTTTGAAACAAATCGGCTTTTTTATGAGCAGTTTTGATAGTTCTTGCCAATAAATTTGTTTAAAAAGTAGTCGATTTTGAGATTTTTTAAATTTTATCAATGCGTGAATGTTCAAAATTATCCCCATTTCTTGTGGATAAAACTTAGGCTGTTTTGTACGCTTTAGCTTACGTAAATTCCGGTCCTTTGCGGCTATTCGGAATAGTAGAATTTTCATATGATTAATTGGTCAGGAACAGGAAGTTCCTTAGAATTACAAAGAATGAGCACCAGGATGGGGCCAGATACGACAAGCACTAAGCCAGCACAGACCTAAAGTTCCAATAAAAAACCTCGGCAGGATGCCGGGGTTTTTTATTGTCTGCATTTAAGGTCTAATCAGTCTTAGCCAATTCATTTTGGTTGATAAGTTTAATCAGCGCATTTTGAACAAACTCATCAAGTTCAATCCCTTTTTCTTTTATGATGGTTTCTATCTTTGCTAGCGTTTCACTTTCTAATTCGAACTCGATTTCTGCTGATGTTTCCATGAGTAAATCATAGTTATTTTCGACTATCTTTTTAAAGGTTTCTTCTAGATCTTTTGTTGATGGAATATTGAAAGATAAGCGTAATGAGCTATTGATAATTTCAATATGGGTATACCCTAAATATTCAGTACTTTTTCCCACAAATCCTAAGTGCTTCATAAAAAACCTTAAATAAATATAGTAGAGAGCTGTCTAAATTAAGCCAGACTCTCTTTTACAAATTTTGGATCAACAATAAATAATCGAATAAGGGATGTTGCTGCTCCTGATGGTCTTCTCGCACCTTGTTCCCATGATTCAAGAGTACGTCTTGATACGCCAAGAATCTTAGCAAACTGATCTTGTGTTAGTTGAGCCTTTCTACGAGCTAACGCTACATCTGTCTCAGTGATTACGGTTCTTTTCGCTGCATTACTAGTAAGCATATCGTCGATGCCTTGTAATATTTCAGCTTCAATATCCCTAGTTGCTTCAAAAGCCTCAAGTTCTTTTTCAGTCATTAAACGAGTCATTTAGTTTCTCCACTAATGCTTGAAGAGTCTTCTTACTAAGCTGTACAGTTTGCTTTTTACTGTACAAGGTTAATAACCAAATCTCTCCATTTGCTAAACGATTAAAGTAGATGACTCTGACACCACCACTTTTACCTCTACCACCGCTAGTCCATCTAATCTTACGAATACCACCTGCATTAGGCTCTACATCTCCTGCTTCAGGATTTAATGCTAAGAATGTTTTGAATTCCTCATATTCTTCCTGAGTCCAATAAACAAGACAGTATTTAGTAAATAATGGAGTCTCACATATTGTATACATTGATTGCATTCATACTACCTTGTAGTAGTTTATTTTATACTACTTTGTGGTATTTTTAAATGATAATTCTTAGTTCACAGGATTAAAGACGATGTACTATTTTGCAGAGGATCCCTTCTAGGTAATGTTACCTAGGAGGAACAATGAAAAAACTGAAACATCAGTACAGGCAATCAATACAGAGTACTCACCATGACTACTTTTGGGAAATCTATCCCAATGTCAGAAGCTCTGTATTTAAAAATTTAGCACTCTGAACCGTACCGGGTTTGTCGGAGACTTTTTATTTAAGTTAGGCCACCTGACCTAACGGATTAATCTTATCATAGTAGATTGCTTCAAACTCAAAAGGTGATACATAACCCAGTGCACTATGTACACGTTCTTTATTGAACCAATCTACCCAGTTTAGTGTCGCAAGTTGTACATCTGCTAAACCTTGCCAATCTGCTTTTAAATATTCAATCACCTCTGTTTTGTATAAGCCATTCACCGTTTCAGCCAAAGCATTATCGTATGAATCACCAGTCGTACCGACTGATGCTCGTAAATTTGCTGCTTCTAAACGATTGGTATAACGAATGGAAAGATATTGCACACCTCTGTCGGAATGATGAATCACATTCTTTGGCATGCATCGGTCATGCAATGCTTGCTCCAATGCATCGAGCACCATGTCTGTATTCATACGTGTTGATACTTTCCATCCAACAATTGCTCGTGAGAACACATCAATAATAAAGGCGGTATAGACCCAACCTGAATTGGTTTGAATATACGGGTGAGTTTTAGCTAGTCATAATTCATAAAAAATATCGATTGTGTACTGTACTGTAATGTACTAAAATACGATACAGTACAGTACACAATAGGAAGTAAACCCATGGCAATCACTAAATCAGATGTGGCAAAAGCCATCGAATCCCTTGCAGCACAAGGCTCAAACCCAACTAACGATAATATCCTTGCGGTTCTTGGTAGCGGCTCAAAGACCACTATCAACAAATACCGCAAAGAGATCCTTGAAGAGCAACTGGCGGCAGCCGTTACTACGGCAAAAACTCTGAAAGATGCGGAACTTGTTACCGTGTCACAAGTCATTGCAACCCTATTGCAAGAACGGATTGATGCAGTACAAGGCGGATATGCGGAAACAGTGCAACAACTGGAAAAGCAGCTTGCAGATACCACAGAAAAACTGGAACAGGTGCAAATCAAACTTGATGAACAGGTCAAACAAACTGATGACACCACCGACAAGCTGAAAGTCGCTCTTGCTAGTACAGATAAGGCAAAAGAAGACTACAACGCCTTGCAAGCCAAATATGAACAGCTACTCGAAAAATCAGGCTCGATCAAATATGTGGAATCACAACTCACTAATGCAAATGCACGGATAGCTGAATTAGAAAAACAGATTACAATGTAAAAAGACAAGTAACTGACGATGAAGGCTGGTAATCCCCCCTAAAAATAATAGGATCTAAAAGTAGAATTTTCTCTTAAGATACGAGCAGGAGATTCTGCATGAAAACATCTAAATTTACTGACAGTCAGATCATGTCCATCTTGAAACAGGCAGAATCTGGCACACCTGTAGCGACCCTTTGCCGTGAACACGGCATGAGTAATGCTACCTTTTATAAATGGCGTGCCAAATATGGTGGTATGGATACATCATTAATGGCTCGACTGAAAGAGCTAGAAGCCGAAAATACCAGACTTAAAAAGATGTATGCGGAAGAGCGATTAAAGGCCGAAATCATCCAGGAAGCGATGGCAATGAGCAGCACTGCTGCGCAAGGGTAAAGCCATCTTGCCGGCGTAAGATGGCACAACAGGCAGTTGCCCAGCATGCCATTAGTATTCGTTTGGCTTGTAAAGCATTTGGCATTAGTGAAACCTGCTACCGCTATCAAGCCAAACTCAGCGATGACAATGCACTCATTGCTGAACAGCTCATTGAACTCACTGAGGAAAATTCCGATTGGGGCTTTGGTTTGTGCTTCTCGTATTTACGGCATGTTGAGAGTTGCTGCTGGAATCACAAGCGGGTTTACCGCATTTACTGTGAGTTGGCACTGAATCTGCGTATTAAACCGAGAAGAAGACTAAAACGGCATGCGCCTGAACCATTGAAAGAACCAATCCGAGAAAATCAGGTTTGGTCATTAGATTTTATGCATGATCAGCTTTCCGATGGTCGCAAGTTTCGATTATTGAATGTGATTGATGATTACCGCCGCGAAGGCCTAGCCATTGACGCAGGGTTCTCATTGCCCACAATCAGGGTTATTCGTACGTTGAATCAATTGCTGGAGTGGAGAGAAAAACCGTTAGTGATCCGATGCGATAATGGTCCCGAATTTATCAGTCACGAATTTGTGCGCTGGGCTACTGAGCACGGTATTCGTATTGAATATATTCAACCGGGTAAGCCACAGCAGAATGCGTATATTGAACGCTATAATCGGACTATACGTTATAGTTGGCTGAGCAAGCATTTATTTGATACTTTGGATGAAGTACAAGATTATGCAACAAACTGGTTGTGGCATTACAACCATGAAAGACCACATCAAGCTAACAAAGGAAAGCCACCTCTAATGGCTGCTTAACCTCTACTTTTAACTTCGGTTATTTATGGGAGGATTACCGATCACCTGAAATATTTAATACAGACAAAGGCAGTCAGTTCACGAGTGATGCATTTATTGATGTATTGAAATCAAATGGCATTCAAATCAGTATGGATGGTAAACTTGCGCAGTATACTGCTCATAGATTGATAATGTGATGGTTGAACGATTATGGCGGAGCGTTAAATATGAAGAGGTGTATCTCAAAGCTTATAGCAGTGTCACAGATGCAAAAAAGCAATTGAGTGCATATTTCAAGTTTTATAATTTGAAACGACCTCATTCGAGTCTAGACAAAATGACACCCAATGAGTTTTACTATGATCAGCTACCCCAACAAAACAAGGTGGCTTAACTAGAGCGGAATATCACTTATAGAAGTTGTTCAAATTTCCGGATCCATCTCTTTATTTACCGTTTGGACGTGAAGAAGCGAATCTGTTCTTTAACGTGATTGCCAAGCGTTATGAAAAAGGCAGTACGATATTGACGAGTAACTTACCCTTTAGCCAGTGGTCCAAATCCTTTGCAGATGATGTCACGTTGACCGCTGCGATGTTAGATCGGTTATTGCATCACTGTCATGTGGTACAAATATCGGGTGAGAGTTATCGTTTGAAGGATAAAAAAAGAATTGGGATTCAGCCCCAGGTTGAAATTTAATACGAGATCAAAGGGGTCAATTTTACTTTGCCATTTGTAAGGTGAAAGGGGTCAATTTTAGAATGCCGTTGACAACTTAAATAAAAAGTCTCCGACAAACCTGGTACGGTTCAGTCTGGTGAATTCCAGCAGTTGTTCATGGGTCAGTTGGCTTAAGTCAGGCAGCGTATTCATGACCGCAGTATGCCTGAGGTCATGAGAAGAATGAAATAGAACGTTTGGAGGATGGCAGAATGGTCGAGCTTGGTTTAGAGCATATTCACCACTTGCTGCAATCCAATTCTCTGCCAGGGCAAACCTTGGATCAGTGCCTGTAACTGTTCCGGGCTGAGGGCCACGGTTTCACCTTGGTGAACTTGAGCCCAGTGAAATTTGCCCTGTTCCAGCCGCCGGGCACACAGCCAGATGCCC
>NZ_VPCB01000034.1:0-10515 GCF_013418435.1 Acinetobacter sp. YH12142
TCATGTACTTATATTAACAATCAAAACTCAAGGAAAATAGTCCTTAGTTAAATCAAACGACACTTCATGTCGTGTCGCTTATATCTCTGACCTGAAGGACAGAGTTTTACGCTCCATTTGATAAAATCGCGCAAGGCGACGCATTTATTTTCATTAGCCCTGAATACAACCACGGCTATAGCCCTGCGCTCAAAAATGCGTTGGATTACCTCGGTAAAGAATGGGGCGGAAAACCTGCGGCATACGTTAGCTATGGTGGCACCAATGGTTCACGTTCAATTGATCAAATTCGCCAAGTGGCAACCCAATTGGGCTTAATTGACAGTAATGCTGTGGTTGAAATTCGTGACATTTTCACGCGTAATCAAGCAGATAAATTCGAACCGAATGAATTTGACAACAAAGCGGTTAAAGCGATTTTCAAAAAATTACTGCAATATGTGAGTGCTTAATTCTTGCCGTTCGCGTGATAGATGCCGCCTTTTGTAAGTTCAGGCTTACATTATTTTCGGCAGATAGCAGCTATACGCCATGCATCATCCACGATAAAGTTAAAGCATACAGAGGCAGGACGTCACTGAACATAAAACAACAATGATAAGACTAAGCAGGAAGCTTACGGTAGGACAGGAGTTATACCGCTAGAATGAATCTGAAAAAGCCTCGACAGGATGTCGGGGCTTTTTTCATTTCAAATGCTACATAAGAATAGCTCTAACATGAGCCACAACCAAACTCAGGGCAATGGCTCATTAGATCTCACCCAATCGGATGCGATTACTTTTTAGAACTTTCCACAATTAAACGCGTCACCAAGTACAAACGCGGTACGATAGAATCCGTCAAAATATATTCTGCTTTATCTGAATGTAATCCATCTCCAGACATGCCGATTCCTTCAATGATCGCGGCTTTCGAACTAACCCCAGCAAAAGCGGCATCGGTACCACCACCCCAAGCGGTCGTTTCAACTTTCATCGGCAGCTTTAATTCGTTTGTGTAAATCTGCTGGGCTATCACGGCTAATTTTTTGGCTTGTGGACTGGCTTCTAAAGGTGGACGACGCACTTCAAATTTGACTTCGACCTGACTTTCCGCCAATTTTTTGGTTTTGACTTTTTGCTTCAAGGTTTTTTCCAACTCAGCAAAATCTTGTGGTTTTAAGGAACGAGCATCTGCCTGCGCTGTCGCATGGTCAGGAATCACATTTCGAGTTTTTCCAGCCGTCGCAACAGTCCAATTCAGCTTTAAACCCGTTTTCGGATTGGATAGATTTTCCAATTGTTGAATCTGAAAAGCCAGTTCTGTCAAGGCATTGACCCCTGCTTCAGGTTTTACCCCCGCATGCGAACCCCGCCCTTTAATATCTAAATAAGCCGCACCAATCCCACTAGTGGCTAACATCAAACTTCCCTCTAAACCACCGGTTTCAAAGGAGAGGACAACGTCCTGATTTTGAGCGGTATCCATAATCAATTGGCGCGAGCCGGGTGAACTGATTTCTTCATCTGAATTAATTAACACCGTAATGGTGCCGTAATCTTGGTACTTCAGCTGTTTCAGCATATCCAAGACATGAATCACTGCAGCAACACCTTGCTTGTCGTCCAAAATACCTAAACCATAGGCTTTATTACCATCTATACGAAACGGTTGACCTTGTAATTGGCCCTTTTGATACACCGTATCGTTATGTGCCAACAACATAATGTTCGTTTTACCTTTGCCTTTTAGTACCGCTTTTACAATCGGTCCTGTCTGATCTGGCGCACCATCGAGTTTCATGATGTCTTTGGGCTGAATCACGTTCACCTCAGCCCCTGTGGCTTTTAATTGCTCTGCGACCACCTTGGCAATTTGATTCAAACCCTCAATATTTTTACTGCCAGATTCAATATTGACCAAGGTTTTCAAGGTCTCTAAATAACTGTGTTTTTTGACTTTCCGCAATTTTCTTAATCTCTTGTGGAGATGCTGCCCAATTTGCTGAAGCACTAAGCGCAATGGCACAGCCTAATGCGAGCTGAAGTTTTGACGTCGTCCGTTGTTGTGTAAGTGTTCTTAGCATCGATCTTATTCCCTGTATATTTTTCATTATGAATTTTTAATGTCTGATAAATTAGTTCACCATTCAACCAATTAATCGCAAAAATATGTAACACCGCTGATAAAGCTTTTAGTCACTTCAAAACCAGCTTCCAGCTGTTTTAAAAGCGGTTTAGATCGATTTGGAAACATAGATCTAGCAGTCGAGAGCCTAGCTGCTATGCAATGCCTTGAAGGAACGGTCAGAATTAAAATTTAAGTGTTGTACGTTTTGGCTTACATTAGATGCGGATAATAGACACTATTCACGTTATTGGATTACTTTTATATTAAGGTCATACAGCGACAGGATGTCACTGAACATAAAACAACAATGATAAGACAATGAGCAGGAAGCTTAACGGTAGGACAGGAGTTATACCGCTAGAATGAATCCGAAAAAGCCCCGACAGGATGTCGGGGCTTTTTTCGTTTAGGCGATGTGAAAGCAACATTCCATGTATTTGCACAGACTAAACATCGACCTGAAAACCTAAATCGACATCACAGGCGGCTTGACCACCTCGTATCCCCCAATTTTCTAGAGGGCTTTCACGTAAGGTAATGATGATATGGTCGGCCGGAATGCCAAATTCCACCAAATTTTGCACCAGCATTTGATATAACTTACGCTTGGTTGCCACGGTTCGTCCCGCAAAACAATCGATGGTGATATGTGTAAAGCGCTCAGGCTGCGTCAAATGATCAAGCACCTGAAACCGATGTAGCGCATGCACTTGCAAACGTATATTGCGGTCATATCGAGGCAGTTGAAAACTCTGTTGTAAGGCGTTAAAGACAGCATTTATCAACTGTTGTTCTTGTTCTATGCTGTATTGCATCCGTATATCGATTTGTGTTGCAGGCATGCGCGAAACTCATTGTTGTTATTTATATCACTACACTAGCAGGATTTAGCGATGTTCTGCTGTAGGCATTTACCTACAGCGCTTGCAGTATTTACGCCTATGGCCTCAACAGCAACGCGCCTATAGTAAGAACATACAGAGACAGGATGTCTTGCAATAAAAATAAATAATGCACATGCAGCAGGAACGCTGATCGGTATGACAGGAGTCATATCTTTAGAATGAATCTAAAAAGCCCTCGATAGGATGCATATTCTTGCCCAATTGGACACTTGATAGTATATCGTACTGGACACAGATTCTTCTTTTAATTGGACACTCTTATTTTCAGACACTCTTTGCATCTAAAACGAAATTTAAACGAAAAAAGTAAAATGATTCCTATGAAAAAAGCGGTTATTGCACTGAGTTGCTTAAGTATACTTTTGATGGCCTGTTCCTCGCTTCTTAATCCAAGTATTCAGAATTCACTAAAAGAAGTGAGAACATCAAAATTCCTAAAAAATGAAGATAAAACAAAAAACATTGGTGGGATTGATGCAAATAGTAATGGTGTGCGTGATGATATTGAGGGATACATAAAGCTCAAATATGGGAATAACCCTGAATTTGTTAGCGTATATATATGCAGTATGCACAAGAATTACGAAGAAAGCTGACTTTGGCTAGTGATGATCGTGAGGTCTATCGTAGAGCGTCACACGAAGTTAGTAGAAAAATGGTTTGTGCTGCGGAAATTGACTATAAAGTTGAGCCTGAAAAAATGTATCGGGACACAATGATCATTTATGCCCTGTCGGTGAATACCAAGCAACGTAAGGCTGAAAGTAATCGTATTAGCTCGTTGGTGAGTGGCATGGTATTCACATTACCAACTGAGGGACACTGCAAAATTAATGAATACGTTTATTAAAGTGTCCAACTTAAAAAAGAATGGGTGTCCAAATACTTATTGATTTTGCAATAGGATGTCGAGGGCTTTTTTCATGTCGTCATTCATTCAGAGATCGCACTCTATTCGTCGAAAAATCGCAATTTATCAACAATACTTACATCGCAACAGTAAAACTGTACTTATAATCGGCAGAGAATTTAGACAGAATAACGGCTGCGAGTTCAGCAGCTCGAACTGTCAGCGCTTAGGGATTAGGCGACAACAATAAAAATTGAATTAAAAAATTAGAGAATGACCTATGCAATTGCAACAGCAACAACTGAATAGTTTTACCCGCATTTTTCATGCCGCTCCAGAACACAATAGCCCGCAAGATCTTGCACAATATATTGGCGCGCATCGACAAGAGCTTTTACAACAAATCCATGAAAATGGCATCTTACTGTTTCGTGGTTTTAACATCGAGCAACCCGAACAATTTAACCAACTGATTGAACAATATTTTCAGTTTACGCCATGGAATGCATTTAACCCCAACATGCCCAGCTGGGTTGCATCTTGGATGCGAAAATACAGCGAGAAATTGCTCGGCGCAGGCGACTACCGTCGTTATATCGATCGCAACACAGTGCAATTGGGTCCAGTCGAAAACTCGGTACAAGGCCCACATGTTGAAGGTGGTGTGCGCTCAGAACGCTCGCGTTATATCGCCTTATTTTGTCAGGAACCTTCGACGTATTTGGCAGAAACAGGATTTAATAACTTAGAGCAGATTTGGGAGAATTTTCCGAAACATCTACAGGAAAAATATCTTGGTGCATGGAACCATTTTTCTTATGTCTCGGCGCGCGAGGTGGGGCTATTTGACCGATTATTGCTGAAAAAGAGCCCGTTTAGTCTAGAGATTCGACAAGATAAAAAAGCCAAACTGACCTTGCAGCGTTCGCCACTGGTGATTCATCACCCCGATACGAAAAAGCATGTGATTCAGCCGTGGGCTTTTGCTAATAATACCAATCCATTTGCCCATCAGGCGGCCAAAAATTGCTTTGAAAATCGCGGGGAGATTGAAATCGATTCGACAGCGGACGGCATGCAACTGACTTGGGAAATTTACACGCCAGAAGGTCAACAAATTGAATGGAGCGATGCCGAAAAGCAGCAATTTTTTGATGCGATGTATAAAGATGCCCTGCTTTTGCAGTGGCATAAAGGTGATGTTGCGATCGTCGATAATATTAAAATTGCGCATTGGCGAATGAATGGAGAACAAGGAAATCGTAAATTAATTCAAATTCAAGCCAATGCATTTAATGCCGATGAGCACTATGCGGCTTAGCTGACGGATTTAAAATTCGTGCAGGCCTGTATGTGAGAAGCCCCGTAGGGGCTTTTTTTTTATTTTTTGAATTTTTTGTTTATTTTTTAGCCGCTATTTTGGCTCAATTTTGAATAACCATGCTTTTTCACCGTCCTCAATCCCCCAAATGGCGCCATCTTTGGCCTCAATCAAGCCACGGATCCGCTGTTTCATATCGATGCGCTGGATTTCTGTTACTGGTTGATGTGCTGTGTCCACAATCACGATTGCTTGAGACGACAATCCGCCAATCAGCGCTTTATTTTTCCACAAGGGGAACTTTTGCCCTTGGTAGAACATCAAACTCGACGGTGAAATCACCGGTGTCCAGCTGATGGCAGGCGCTTCAAATTCAGGCCGTGTAAGATGATCAGGAATCGGTTGATCATCATAATGATCGCCATTCGACACATGTGGATAGCCATAGTTTTTCGCACGCTGCACGAGATTTAACTCATCACCACCTTTCGGTCCCATTTCGGCCACCCAAAGCTGCTGTTTTGCATCAAATGCCATGCCTAAAGGGTTACGGTGCCCGAAGCTCCACACTTGCTTTGCAACTTCGCCTTGGGTCTGAAATGGATTATCCGCAGCAGGTGTTCCATCACTATTTAAGCGCAGTACTTTACCCAAATTTGACTGCAGATCTTGTGCAGGATCAAACTTCTGACGTTCGCCCGAACTCACCCATAATTTTCCATCTGCGCCAAACTGCATTCGGTGTGAATAATGGCCTTGACCTTCTACTTTTGGAATTTGCCTCCAAATGATTTTTCGCTGTTTTAAACTTGGCGCAGCTTCATTGAGGTTTAATGTGGCTTTTTCGATGACAGCGCCATAACCGCCCTGTCCGGCTTCTGCATAGCTCAGATATATCTGATGATTATTTTCAAACTGCGGATCGAGTGCAATATCACCTAAGCCGCCTTGTCCGCCATAGGCAACTTTGGGAAGGTTTTTCACCTGTATTTTCTGCTGGTTTTGAGGATTAAAGATAATTAGCTGACCTTTTCTTTCAGTCAGCAATAAACGGCCGTCTGTAAGTGGCTGGATGGCCCAAGGCTCATTGAATTGAGCGATTTTTTGTATTTTAAAGCCCTGTTCTTGCTGGACTTGTGCAGAATTTTGAGTTTGGCTTGGTGTTTGATCTTGTGCTGTAGTTGTGGTGTTTTCCGCATGGCATGCGGCTGTCATCAAGATGCCAACGATCAGGCTAGGCGTTCGAAAATATTGTATGCATTGTTTCATTTACTGTTCCCTTCCCTTTTATAATCATTTGATTCTAATCAATTAATCAGATGATTTTTCTTTGGAAAGGTAACAGAATAATTTTGTACGTTTTGGCTTACATGACATGCAGAAAATTGCGGCTTTCCAAGTTTATGAAACAGGCCTAATCTACAGTTATCAGGAGACAGGAAGTTTCCGAAACATAAAACAATAACAATAAGTTTCTGCATCAGGACGTGAGATATGACAAGGAGTTGTATCTAGAACACGAAATACGAAGAAAACCCCGACAGGATGTCGGGGTTTTCTTTTTCTATCTATTAATTTTTTATGACCCATTAAAAAAATCCCCCAGATTCAGCTGGAGGATTTCACGATCATGATTTTGCGCAATCGGACTTAGAGGCTTTTGAGATATGCCACAACATCGTCATGACCTGCCATTTCTGCAAGTTCTAAAGCGGTATATTGGGTTTTGTGCTTTACATCTGCACCTTTGCCTACCAATAGCTTCACTACGTCTAAATAGCCGTTTTCTGCTGCTGCATGCAGTGCGCTGTAGCCTTCTTCATCGGCAGAGTTTACGTCTGTGCCATTCGCCAAAGATTTTTCGACTTCTGCAAGTTCACCTAAAGATGCCCAGTACACTAGCTCAGGCAGATGCAGTTCTTCATCGTCTTCAGGGATTGGGGAGATAGAATTAAAGTTCATATTTTTCTCACAATAGTATTAATAAGGGCTTAGTTAGATATTAGATTAATTAAAACCAAATAATTAACAACACAACAAAATATTAACTCTCTCCAACCCACAGTTGAATTGTCGCACACAATTGTAATCCATATACCCAACCAATAAAGTCGCCTAGCTCTTGACCGTTAAAACTCAAATCAATAGTTTTATTCCTAAAAGTAGTAGGCAAATCATTAGGAATTCCTTTTATAGACCATACACCATTATGACCAATTGCATTTCTAAGATGCCTTGCAAAGGCATACCATTCTTGTGACCTAAAATGATCAGATTTATTATTTTCAAAAGCATAACTTTTGGCAGCTTCGAAAGTTTCTAAAATCATGTAGTAAAATGTTTGTTTAACAAACATTTTTGCTGAACCATTGTCTAAAGTATTTGAAAAATTAATATTATATAAAAGCCAATCTGTAGCAGCTACTTCATTTCCGCTTAAGACATATATTTCTTTATCTGATACTGTTAAATTATAATTACTCAAATAACGGCTTGTTGGTTCTTTTACTGCTAATCCGTAAGCACCTAAACTAAACCAAAAGGCATCACGGACGTATTTCATTTTTTCTAAACATCTTTCTTTTGTCATAATTTTAAATATTCTAAATATCATTTCTATTAGAGCATAAAAAGCCCCCTTTCGGAGGCTTTTCTTTTTAAAGAATCACAACTTAGGCTTTCGCTGTAGATGCCTCTTTAACATCAATTTTATCACTGTCGTTTTCATGCATGATCAATGCAACCGCGATCGCAGTAATCAGTACAGGTAAACCCACCGCCATAAAGTTGAAATGCGCAGGTAAGTTCATACCGAGCAAACCACCAATCAGAATCGGCCCTACAATCGCGCCCATACGACCAATTGCAGAAGACCAACCAATACCCGTCGAACGTACAGCAAGTGGGTAATACTGCGCCACATAGCTGTACAGCAGCATTTGCGAACCAATAGATGCAGCACCTGCCAAGAACACCAAAATGTATAGCAAGAACTGATTTGATTGGAAGCCCATCAAGCTCATCACAATCGCGCCCATCATACCCAAAACCATCAGCACAGGTTTTAAATGGAAACGGTCAGCCAAAATACCACCGCCAACAATACCCACAACTGCGCCCACGTTCATGACCATCATAAACATTAAGCTGTTATCCATAGAATAACCGGCTGCCATCATCAGTTTTGGTAACCAGCTGCTTAGCGCATACATGGTCAATAGGCACGTAAAGAACGCCACCCAAAACAATAATGTATTTACGGCACGACCACGGCGGAATAAACTCACCACGTTAGCAGCTTCAGGCACGCTTTCTTGAGGCAAAGTGAACACTGTATTTTCAGTCACTTTCACTTCAGGTGCTAAGCGCTTCACGATACTGCGGGCTTTTTCCTGTTTGTTTTCTTTCACCATAAATGCCAAAGATTCTGGTAAAAATCTCCAAATCACAGGTAAAAGGAAAAGTGGAATACCCGCAATAAAGAACATGATTTGCCAACCAAAGTCAGGGGTGAACCATGAACCTAAAAGTGCCGCCATCACACCACCGACTGCATAACCACTAAACATCGTCGTTACCAGTGTGCTACGCATCTTCTGCGGCGCGTATTCAGACGTTAAAGCCACAAGGTTAGGCATTACACCGCCAATCCCTAAACCAGCCAAGAAACGCAAAATACCAAATTCTGTTGGATTTGACGCAAAACCACCGGCAAAGGTCAAACCACTAAATAAAACGATACAGATCATAATGACTTTTTTACGGCCAATCTTATCCGCTAAAGAACCAAAGAACATGGCACCAAACATCATGCCTGCGAGCGCAGTACTGGCAAGCATCCCCGCTTGCATTGCACTTAAGCCCCAGTCTTGCATCAATAATGGTAAAACCACGCCATTAATCGCTAAATCGTAGCCATCAAATAAAATAATCAATAAGCACCAAGCCACTACATTGAAGTGGAACGGGGTAAATTTAGCCTTATCGACTACAGAATTTATGTCTATTTTTTCCGTTGTCATCGTTCTCATCTCCCATGAGTACTTGTCCATAACATTCATTGAATTTTTAAGTAAAATTCAACAGCCACGGAATATACGGAACAGTGTTTTCTAGGGATATTAGACGTATGTTTAATAAATCTAGTCGCTTATAAGTACATGTTAATTGTGTTATTTTTCATGCTTTAGTTTAATTATTAAACATTATCAATATATGATTATTTAACTGATTTTTTTAAATAATAATACCCTTATTTTCAGGCCTAATTCTTCTATTCTTTCATTAAACTTCAGAACGACACACCATCATTTATTTCTATCTTTAGTTTAGAAAAATTTTAAATGTCTAAAAAACAAACGCAATTACATCTTTAGAAAAGCTCGCTTTAACGCACTTGATTGTTTTAAAAACATTTATAGCACTGAGATTAAGCGATCACCAGCTTACAGCGAAATCCACGAGACGCATAATATGACTGCGCGCCATTATGGTAGCTAAATACATGATCATAACGTCGATCACAAAACAGTGCCCCGCCCTTTTGCCGAATATCCGCTGGCGTCACAATCCAGCTCGAAGTCTTTAAATCGAAATGAAAAACTTGCTGTATCGCTCGATAGTCTTCTTCCGTCAGTAGCTCAGCACCGATGTCTCGAACCATGTCTATAACGTTATTTTTCGGGGGATGATCCTTCCGATTCTCCAAGGCATCACGGTCATAGCACAAGTTTCTTCTAAACTTTGGCGACTCTAAGCTGCAATCATAAAATATCAGGTCATTAGATTGCTGATTCAGCATCACAATATCTGGCTCACCGCCTGTTTTTTCCATTTCGATTAAAATTTGTAGTTTTGAGGGCTGTGCTATCAATTGTTTTTTAACATAATCCCAAAGTAATTCTGGATGACGCTGCATATTTTCCTCAAAGCGTTGCTGCAATATCTCTAAAATAGAGACTTCATCAAGATCTTGGAGCATATGTACATCCTATTGTTTTTATACCTTGGAGACTGAACTTCACTATAAAGAATATAGGCTCACCTTGATGTAAATTTTTAGCGCTGTTTAGCCTCATTCTTTTTTAATATCTCTCGTTTTCCTATTTTTGTGCTTTAGCTTTTTCTACTTTTATAACGTTCTTTTCCTTTTTTCTTTTTTCTCCTTGCATAAAAAAACACCCCCTGACGTATCAGGGGATGTTTCGAATAATGAGCTGGCGATGACTTACTCTCACATGGGTAACCCCACACTACCATCAGCGCTAAGAGGTTTCACTTCTGAGTTCGGGAAGGGATCAGGTGGTTCACTCTTGCTATTGTCGCCA
>NZ_VPCB01000035.1:0-8463 GCF_013418435.1 Acinetobacter sp. YH12142
TCAATTTTTCATTTCTTTCCAAAAGCATATGTTTTTCTAAATTTCGACCAAAAAAAGTTAATCGAAATTTTAACTTTATGGGCATATATTTCTGGACCTATTTATCTATCTTACCTAGGTACTTTTTGGTTAGATCAGCTTAGGTTACAACGTCTTTTAGATAAAGTTTCCGTGTTGCAGAATGGATTATTTGAATCTAGTTTTAAAATAAAATTAATCTATAAGAAACTAGGAGATTATATTCCTGCAAACACTTCACTGAATATTTCTTCCTATAATTCAAAACCTTATGAATTAGAAGAACAAATTATAGATTATGAATTAATTAGATTTCTAGAGGAGCATAGACATCAAGTAAATGATCTAACAATCATGCTATACAAATTAAAAGGGAAGTTTAGATCACAAGAAATTATTGATCGTAGACAAGCCTATTTAGTAGCATTAAATTATTTAATTACTAATCTAAATACTATAAAAAATACGAATTATTTTACTTGGGAACAATATTTAGAAGTTCAAAATTATTTAGATAGTCTTTCTAGATTAGAATTAATTTTAAAATATTTAGAAACTTTGTAGTAATTAATACTTTCAAATATTTTAAAAAGTATTAATTACTATAATTGCTTATCTTATAAGTTAAATAGTTTTCTGTCTCGATCATCCACTAAATAACGGTCCATCTGGGCAATCAATTTTGCTCTTGCCTGCTCATCTTCTTCAGTAATCTTCAGCATGCAGGAGCCGATTAAAATCTTACGTCTGGTATCATCCTTTCTTGCCTGTTCTTTCTCTTTGGCACGTTCTCTTGCCAGTGCTGCCTGTCTTTGAGCTTTTAACTGCTTTAGCCTTTCTTCCTGGGCTTTAATTTTGCTGTCTAGTGTTTCAGTAACGCTCATTAATCCAATACCATCATCCTGGGAAACCATCCCTAACATAAGCGCACTTGAATATGCATTCAAGGTGCTATATGTATAGTAATGTTTTCCTCGAAGAGCGCACTTATGCAAACTTCGTTTGCAAGTCCGATTGGGGTCTCCCCAATACCCCGACAACCGTATCCACGGTTGTATTTCACTACGTGAAAATTTAAAAGCGAAAAATAGGCATGGCGATTTACCACTTTTCAGTCAAAACCGTAGCACGATCAGCAGGGCGTTCCGCTACTGCTGCGATTGCCTATCGGGCAGGTGAAAAGATCTATTGTGAACGTGAGGGCCGAGAACATGATTACAGCCGAAAAACAGGTGTGGAATATAAAGAAATTTATTTACCCGAAGGCGCACCAGAACATTTAAAAAACCGGGAAAGACTCTGGAACGAAGTTGAACAACGGGAAACCCGAAAAAACTCGACAGTTGCCCGAGAATTTGAAATCGCTTTTCCAAGTGAATTAAATCAGGAACAACGCCTGGCCATGCTCAAAGAGCTATGCGCCAGTATCGTGGACAGACATCAGGTGGCCGTCGATGCCTGTATTCATGCACCGCATACTGGATCTGGTAGTGATGAACGCAATTATCACGCGCATATCCTGATGAGCACACGCAAACTTACTCCGGAAGGCTTCACCGAGAAAACCCGGGAACTGGATCAGAAACACAGTGGAGAAATCGAACACTGGCGCGAACACTTTGCCGATATCTGCAATATGCACCTGGATCTGGCCGGATCTACCGCCCGGGTCGACCACCGCAGCTACAAAGACCAGGAGAATGGTTTAGAAGCCACGCTGCACGAAGGGCCGAAAGTCACCGAACTGCGCCGAAAAGGGATTGAGACCGAAATCAGCCGAAGCAATGACGAAATCAAACAGAGAAATCAGGCTCAGTTGCAATACGGCAAAAATATGGATCTGCTGATTGCTGAAAATGAGATCAAACTCAATATACTAAAAACTGAACAGCAGATCCAAATCAAAAATAGTGCTAAAACTCCACCAATTGACGAAAAAGCCTTGTTTGAAGAAAAACAGAGGGAAACCCTTGGCAAAGTGCTAAATCGCGAAATCAGCGCAAAAGACGCGAATCTAGACCTAGAATTTATGCAGGATGTTTTTAAAAAGGCAGAAAACACCTTGGGCAAGATGCAAAAGCATAAAAATGAGTTTAGTCAGCAGCTCGCCCAAGACATCGTGAAAAACAGACTGAAACAAAGTCATGACAAGTTGCAAAGTCTGGTCGATCAACACAATGAATTAACCCAGAACAAACCCTTACTGTTTGGAAAAAAAGCCTGGGAAGCCCAACGTGACGAGGTTTATCAGGAACACAAAAAGCTAAAAGGTCAGCATGAACACCAGAAAAAACATGGTATGAAGGACTTATTGGAAAATGAAAAGTTCAAAGAACATGCCTGGAAGCAGTACCAACAACAACATCCGGCCAAAGCCAAGCAATACCAGACTCTATACTCAACCTATCAAGTCATTAAAAAATGTGTGAATGAGATCAAAGCAGAACAACAGCTGAAACTCAGACAAGAACAACAACTCAAAGCACAGCAACATGCGCCTAGAATGAAATCTCGTGGCATGAGTCGCTAAACAGAGCGAGTGTCTACGAGCGAACTGAGAAAATTTGCCCATCCCTTTCCCTGATTACAAGCTCCCTATCCATCAATCACCTGCTTTACAGAGCATCCCGAATGGGTGCGAACTTTCCAATTTTGATCCCTAAACCGAGCGTAGCGAGAAAAAAAAGCTTATGAGCGAAGCGAATTCCGAGTTGCTTTTGCTTTTCTAAAAGTCACGAAAATATTAACCAAAAATTGCCCCGACGAATCGAGCGAAAGCGAGATTCAATAGAGTTTGAGCGAAGCGAAAACCAAGGGCAATTTTTCAAATTTCCTTTTTTAATTATTTTTAAATATTTTAAATCTTTTCAGCCCTCTGTATGCCTTTAGTAGCAATGGTTTCAGCATTTAAATATGACGGATTGACTACTAACTATGACGGATTGACTACTAACTATGACGGATTGACTACTTAACTATGACGGATTGACTACTAACTATGACAAGTATATATTTGTCATATATTAAAAATTAAATGGTTTTATTTTGGATAAGAATCAAGTTGTAAAATCAAATCAAGTTATAGAAGCTTCATATCAATTAAGTGCCGTAGAGCAACGTATTGTCTTAGCAGCTATTTCACGTATTCCAAAGAATCAACCCATCACAGATGATGAGTTATACCCAGTGAGTGTTAATGAATTACAGCTCCTAGGAGTACACGAGAAAACAGCCTATAGAGATTTAAAAGAAGGGATTAATAGACTTTATGAAAGGTCTATCAACCTCTCTGTGGACGATAAATCTATCAAAATGAGATGGGTACAAGAGGTTCAGTTTTTAGATAGTCAAAGTGTCATTGGTATTCGCTTTTCAAAACCAATTTTGCCTTTTATATCCAACCTAAGTAGAGAATTTACGAAATATGCTCTATCTGATATCGCAGGTATCAACAGTGGGTACGGTATCCGTATCTATGAGTTACTGGTGCAATACAGACAAATAGGTAAGCGTGAAATCTCTGTTGATAATCTACGAACCATGCTGGAACTAGGTAAAAAGTATCCGTTATTTGCTGATTTTAAAAAAAGGGTAATTGATACTGCTGTAGATCAAATAAATGAATACAGCCCTTTACGTGTGACGTATGAGCAGAAAAAAACAGGTCGTAAAGTTACTCACATTACTTTTTCTTTTAAAGAAAAAACAAAAAGTATTGGTCAGGAAAGTACAGACATACCGAAAGAGTTCTATAAGTTAACAGATGCTCAGATAAACATGTTTGGTAATCAACTATCGCGTCTACATGAACTTTCTCATCTAGCACGTGAGGGTGAGAGCTATGAAATATTAGCTTCAAAAATCAAGGAAAAACTTAGAGATCCAAAACAACAGAAGCAGTTTTTACCTTACTTACGGAACTTAGGCTTCAAACCTTGAGTGTATTGAAGAATACACTTATTGTATTCTTCAATACGTATCTTAAATACACAGTAATACACTATGAAAACAAGTACAAAATACAGTGTTAGTGATGCTGCCACACTGTATAAAAAATCTAGAGCGACACTTTATAAAGATATAAAAAATGGGGTATTAAGCCGTGATCATGATGGTTTAATAGACTTTTCAGAATTATTGCGTGTATATGGTGAACCGTTTTCTGGAAAGCAGTCAAAACGTATTGATACGTCTCTAATACAGAATCTGGATACACCCGAATACACTGATAAAACAGTAGTAGAGTTAAAAAATCAGATCGACTTTTTAAAGAAACAATTAGAAAAAGCAGAAGATAGAGAGGCTAAAGCTAATGCTCGTATCGATACGCTTCTTACACTAATTGAAATGAAGCCACCTAAAGCTAGTAGTGAACCTAATAAAGAGAATATTGAAAGTAATATTTCACCAAACCCAACTGATATGGCAACAAATATTCAGTTAAAGCAGGTTAAAGAGGACGGATTGACTACTCCAGAGAACAAACGTATCCCTGTTCCAGAACATGTTGAGCCTGAACCTAAAAAGAGGGGCTTCCTGAGCCGTTTTTTCCTTCCTTATGGTTAGCCAGGACTCCAATTTTTTGATGAGCCAAGTTCAGTGCAAGCACATGAAATAATGACTCATCAAAAAACCGGATGAGGTTTATTAAAACTGAACAAAACCGTGGAACATTGCTTACTTATTGATCGTGGAACACTAAAAATTGCTAAAAAAGCCTAAGATTGACTGCTTAGGCTTTTTTAAATGACATAAAACATTGTTTTTGAAGTAATTTTTTCGGGCGTTTCGTATAACGCGTATTATGTTAATTTTAGGAAAACTTACAGAATGTATAATTTAAAGATTATGGTTTGGGTGATCCTTATCTTAGTAATCTTATGGGGAATACAATGGATGTTTCATGGCTTTCCAACAGGAAATTAAAGCTATACATTGATGATTTCGTATAATCCGTATTATGTTAATTTTAGAGAATTTAAACACTATAGAGGAATAAAAAATGGGGGAATGGTCAGAGTATTTCGAAGATTTTCCAGAAGAGAATCCAACAAATTATCCTAATCGAGGGCCAGATCTTGGTCCACGTTCAAAGTATTTTCCAGATTGGAATGAAAGCCAATTAACAAAAGCTGAATTAGCCGAAATTGCTAAAAAAATAGAAGCTGAAAATGCAGAACTTGAAAGACAAGCGGAAGAAAAAGCAAGATACATAAAAGAAGCAAAATCTCATCCTTTATTTCTGGTAGATGTCTGCCCAATATGCAATTTGAAAACAATGAACATACATCAAGTCAGTGATAATCATTACTTTGGCGAATGCCAGGAATGTGGCATATCTGACACTGATACAAAACCAGAAAAAATTTTAGAAAAAATAGAAGATCTCGTTTGGAATCCATCTCAAGATATAAATCTAGATGAAGAACTTTAGTATGAAATAAGTCCAGACATTATGTCTGGACCTTACATATAGTTGAATAACTACTTGTCTTTAATTAAATATATAATTAATTAAGTATTGTCCCATTTCAAAAAGAAACTATACTTACGCAAATAGTTCTTCTCATTACATTTGTAATCCAACAGGACCTCATACGTGGTAAGTACACAAATTGATGCTTTTCATACTTGTCATTTGCAAGGTTCTATATCTACTATTTTTGAAAATGTACCTTATCATTCCAATACAGACGAAGAACAATGGTTAGGACAAGGATACTATTTTTGGACTGATTCCCATTTTTTTGCTATTAAATGGGGGGAACGTAAAGATAAATATCCTAATGGATATGTTATTACTAAGTTTATTATAGAAATTCCTACAACAGATCTTTTAGATTTAGTAGGAAATGTGAGTCATCAATTAGAGTTTGAAAAGCAAATTAGAGCTTACCTTTCTCGAATGAGTACAGAATTAACACGTGAAACGGCTAAAGACATTCCTGTTTCAAAGATGTTAGATCACTTACGAGAACAAGCTAAAATTGAAAATCAAGCAGGTAGAGAGTTCTTTTCATATTCAGCAATAAAAGCTGCTGATCTGGCAAAATGTACTTTGAAATACCCTTATTTGGAGGGTGAAAGGGATGGTTTTCAACATCACTTATATTTACCCACGAGACAACAACTTTTTATTTCTGAAAAATATGCTAGTTATTTAGGAAACAAAGAGTTATTTCAAATTAGACGTCTTGTTAGAAATCAATATCAAGTGGTTCAGCTACCGAATACAGGAAAATAATATGAATAGTCTATATGCGGTTACTAAGTGGATAGAAACAAGTTCATCTGAAGATTTTCTTCTTAATTTCAATAAATTAGATGGAAATTATTCAGGTATAACGTTAGGTGAATATCTTGATGAATATGGCATCATTGATGATGAATCTGACTTCCACAATATTTTAACAAGTGAAGATTTCATCTATGGCGCTGAAGCTAAGACATATGATGATTCAGATTTTAATATGATAAATCGTGTTGATGATAACAACGTATCAATTCAACACGTAACTGAAATTGATTGCCAGACTAAACTTAATCTATTTGAGGCTACTAACGATAGTCCTTATTTTGAAGCTCTGGCTGCCTAGGAATTTTTTATGTCTATATCGCTTCAATTGAAATCCTCTAAAGTTGTAAATCTAGTTTTAGAAGAGGCTAAAGATTCTATTGAAAAGACAGAGTTTACTTTAGATGTAGGTACTAAATTCCCAATTGAAGAGGATGCCCAAAATTTTGCGATTGAACTTAGAACAGAACTCCAACTAAAGGAAGGATTTATCGTAAAAATAGTGTACCTTTCTGAATTTATTACTGATAAACCAATCAGTAGTGAATTTAGAGATTCGCATTTTCCAAAGGTAAATGCTCCTGCTATTGCTTTTCCTTATTTTAGAGCCTTTATATCGACATTTCTTTTAAATGCTGGATATGAACCTATTATTCTTCCTTCAATTAACTTCACAAAGTTAATTTCTAGAACGCCTCAGAAAGAACAGAACTAATGATAAGTTCTGTTCTTCATACCAAATAATTCTCATTTATTTAACGTAAAATCCCATATGAACTATATAAAAGTTAAGCTCTATAGCTGTACTTTATGTAATTCATAGGATGTTAATTTTAAAATATTTTTTACACTTCACTGCTAGGATCTTTAAACCGTCCATCTTATACAGACCCTTTTTAATAGGCTTGATATCATCTAACGACTATTAAAATCACTTTTAAGATTAAAGTATTAAAAATTATGGACAGACAATTATTTAAAAAACCTTTCACTTTAGATAGTGGCATTACTTATAGCTGTCCAACATGTGGAAAATTGAGTCTTCAACTTGATAAAGATAAGTTTCACTCATCAGAAACATCATCTACAAGAAAAATGCTACAAGAAGATTATTGGGAAGATGATTGGAGAACTTCTGTTTATACGGCCATTTTGGTATGCAGAAATACTGCTTGTGAAGAACATGTAATTAGTTCCGGCACTGGTTTTATTAGCGAAGAGCCTGTTTTTACATCTGATGATCGCTATACATATACTAGTTCAGAATATGTTTGTCTTTTTGAGGCAAAATTTTTCCAACCTGCCTTACATTTTTTTGATATTCCCTCTAATTGCCCAGAGGATATTAAAAATCCGCTACTTGAAGCCTTTTCTATTACATTACTTTCTCCTAGCTCAGCTGCTAATAAAGTTCGTGTAGCTATAGAACACTTGTTAACTAACTTTCGTATTCCTAAAACAACTAGTAATAAACAAAAGAAAAGAGTTCGATTGACTTTAGACACACGAATAACCAAGGCAAAAGATAAAAATATAGTTTTAGGCAAACTTGAAGATATTCTATATGCAATTAAATGGTTGGGTAATGCAGGAAGTCATAGTAGTTCTGAAATTACTTTAGATGATGTTTTTGATGCTTATGAGTTAATGCATCATGTTTTGATCGAATTGTATCAACCTAAGAATAGATTAAATAAATTAGCTAAAGCCATTCGTAAGAGAAAAGGTCCTCTTAGAAAATAATTAAATTAATTTCAAAGCTATAAAAAACAAATTTGACTAATTATTTATTTTTTCTGAACAAAATAGAAGCTTTTGACAATGGAATCTATCAACAAACAATTAAATTGATATTTTATTAGAATTTATCAAACTTTTTAGCTAGAAAATATCTACAAATGCATGATTTTTTTAAAAAAAGATGTTTAGATATTCATGAAATTTAGCTTTAGAAATATCCGATATGATAAAAAAATATCTTGTAGCAACTCTTTGCTATTTACTAAGTTATGTAGCCGTATTATCAATTTTTCATTTCTTTCCAAAAGCATATGTTTTTCTAAATTTCGACCAAAAAAAGTTAATCGAAATTTTAACTTTATGGGCATATATTTCTGGACCTATTTATCTATCTTACCTAGGTACTTTTT
>NZ_VPCB01000036.1:0-5766 GCF_013418435.1 Acinetobacter sp. YH12142
GCCAGGCCTCAGCATTTTATTATGGTGATCCCCTGGGCGAAATGCGCCTGGTAAGCAGAGTTTTTGAAATGTAAGGCCTTTGAATAAGACAAAAGGCTGCCTCATCGCTAACTTTGCAACAGTGCCATTTTAAGCGTTATGCTAAGCCCAGGAAGCCGCAGGATCTTTTGAACCACAACTGCATTAACGTCCGCTATTCTGATACGAGTGGATTGTACGCCTGGGAATTCGAGAAAGATGCTCAGAAATTCAGTCTGAAAGTCAAAGGGCAATATATTGCGAACAGCACGATTCATCAGCTCGATGCAGCATTAGACGGGCTGGGGATTGCCTATATTCCCGAGTATGTTGCAGATGGATATATCAAAAGCGGCAAGCTGATTGCTGTTCTGACCGAGTGGTGTCCATATTTTGACGGCTACCATATTTATTATCCTCACCGCCGACAGGATTCTCCTGCGTTTATGGCTTTTCTGCAAGTTTTGCGTGACAGGTACAATAATGGAATAAGATAAATTTATGAGTAAAGGATTATGTCCACGATAAGCACCTGGGTCGATTCCTGGGAGGCGGCCATGAGGGTAGGGAAGCGCCGTCCCGTCAAGTCAGCGTAATGCTCTGCCAGTGTTACAACCAATTAACCAATTCTGATTAGAAAAACTCATCGAGCATCAAATGAAACTGCAATTTATTCATATCAGGATTATCAATACCATATTTTTGAAAAAGCCGTTTCTGTAATGAAGGAGAAAACTCACCGAGGCAGTTCCATAGGATGGCAAGATCCTGGTATCGGTCTGCGATTCCGACTCGTCCAACATCAATACAACCTATTAATTTCCCCTCGTCAAAAATAAGGTTATCAAGTGAGAAATCACCATGAGTGACGACTGAATCCGGTGAGAATGGCAAAAGCTTATGCATTTCTTTCCAGACTTGTTCAACAGGCCAGCCATTACGCTCGTCATCAAAATCACTCGCATCAACCAAACCGTTATTCATTCGTGATTGCGCCTGAGCGAGACGAAATGCGCGATCGCTGTTAAAAGGACAATTACAAACAGGAATCGAATGCAACCGGCGCAGGAACGCTGCCAGCGCATCAACAATATTTTCACCTGAATCAGGATATTCTTCTAATACCTGGAATGCTGTTTTCCCGGGGATCGCAGTGGTGAGTAACCATGCATCATCAGGAGTACGGATAAAATGCTTGATGGTCGGAAGAGGCATAAATGCCGTCAGCCAGTTTAGTCTGACCATCTCATCTGTAACATCATTGGCAACGCTACCTTTGCCATGTTTCAGAAACAACTCTGGCGCATCGGGCTTCCCATACAATCGATAGATTGTCGCACCTGATTGCCCGACATTATCGCGAGCCCATCTATACCCATATAAATCAGCATCCAGGTTGGAATTTAATCGCGGCCTCGAGCAAGACGTTTCCCGTTGAATATGGCTCATAACACCCCTTGTATTACTGTTTATGTAAGCAGACAGTTTTATTGTTCATGATGATATATTTTTATCGGCACTGTTGCAAATAGTCGGTGGTGATAAACTTATCATCCCCTTTTGCTGATGGAGCTGCACATGAACCCATTCAAAGGCCGGCATTTTCAGCGTGACATCATTCTGTGGGCCGTACGCTGGTACTGCAAATACGGCATCAGTTACCGTGAGCTGCAGGAGATGCTGGCTGAACGCGGAGTGAATGTCGATCACTCCACGATTTACCGCTGGGTTCAGCGTTATGCGCCTGAAATGGAAAAACGGCTGCGCTGGTACTGGCGTAACCCTTCCGATCTTTGCCCGTGGCACATGGATGAAACCTACGTGAAGGTCAATGGCCGCTGGGCGTATCTGTACCGGGCCGTCGACAGCCGGGGCCGCACTGTCGATTTTTATCTCTCCTCCCGTCGTAACAGCAAAGCTGCATACCGGTTTCTGGGTAAAATCCTCAACAACGTGAAGAAGTGGCAGATCCCGCGATTCATCAACACGGATAAAGCGCCCGCCTATGGTCGCGCGCTTGCTCTGCTCAAACGCGAAGGCCGGTGCCCGTCTGACGTTGAACACCGACAGATTAAGTACCGGAACAACGTGATTGAATGCGATCATGGCAAACTGAAACGGATAATCGGCGCCACGCTGGGATTTAAATCCATGAAGACGGCTTACGCCACCATCAAAGGTATTGAGGTGATGCGTGCACTACGCAAAGGCCAGGCCTCAGCATTTTATTATGGTGATCCCCTGGGCGAAATGCGCCTGGTAAGCAGAGTTTTTGAAATGTAAGGCCTTTGAATAAGACAAAAGGCTGCCTCATCGCTAACTTTGCAACAGTGCCAGTTTTATTACGAACGTGTTTTGGGTGGACAACGGAAAACATATTTCATCGAAAGACCAAAAAAAGAAAAAACACTTCCTGTTGTGATGAGTGAAGAAGAAACCATTCGGGTACTACGCGCTATTGAAAACGTGAAACACAAGGCTATTCTGATGACTATTTATTCGGCAGGTTTGCGCATTTCTGAATGTATAAACCTGAAAATAAAAGACATTGACTCCAAGCGCATGCAAATTCGTATAGAACAGTCAAAAGGAAAAAGAGATCGTTATACCATTTTATCTGAGAAAACATTAATTATTTTAAGAACATACTTTATGGAATATAAACCAAAAGATTATTTATTTGAAGGTCAAAAAGGTGGCGCATACTCAAGCCGAAGTATTCAAAACATTTTTAAAGCAGCTGTTTTAAAAGCAAAGATTCAAAAGGAAGTTACTGTACATACCTTACGACATAGCTTTGCAACGCATTTGCTTGAGAATGGTACGAGTTTACGTTATATTCAATCGTTGTTAGGTCATTCAAGCAGTAAAACAACTGAGGTTTATACACATATTACCACCAAGGGAATGGAACAATTAAAAAGTCCGATGGATTTGTTAGATATATAGAAAGGATTTGTATATTTGAGCAAAACTTAACAAAAAGCACTATGAATATAAATCCTTTTGAGAGAGTAGAAACGAACGGTAAACGGTTGAAAACGGATTTGTCACTGATAATGAAAGGTTTAGCAAAATAAGATATAGTGGATATATACGCCATTTGGCGTATAGCCACTTGTTATGTGCCATTTTTGAATGACAATGCGAATAGATACAGACAAACAAATGAATTTACTTAGTGATAAGAACGTTGCAATAATTGGTGGTGGACCCGTTGGACTGACTATGGCAAAATTATTACAGCAAAACGGCATAGACGTTTCAGTTTACGAAAGAGACAACGACCGAGAGGCAAGAATTTTTGGTGGAACCCTTGACCTACACAAAGGTTCAGGTCAGGAAGCAATGAAAAAAGCGGGATTGTTACAAACTTATTATGACTTAGCCTTACCAATGGGTGTAAATATTGCTGATGAAAAAGGCAATATTTTATCCACAAAAAATGTAAAGCCCGAAAATCGATTTGACAATCCTGAAATAAACAGAAATGACTTAAGGGCTATCTTGTTGAATAGTTTAGAAAACGACACGGTTATTTGGGATAGAAAACTTGTTATGCTTGAACCTGGTAAGAAGAAGTGGACACTAACTTTTGAGAATAAACCGAGTGAAACAGCAGATTTGGTTATTCTTGCCAATGGTGGAATGTCGAAAATAAGGAGCTTTGTTACCGACACGCAAGTTGAAGAAACCGGTACTTTCAACATCCAAGCTGATATTCTTCAACCGGAAATAAACTGTCCCGGATTTTTTCAGCTATGCAACGGCAACCGATTAATGGCGGGACATCAGGGCATTTTATTGTTTGCCAATCCCAATAATAATGGTGCATTGTATTTAGGAATTAGTTTTAAAACGCCCGATGAATGGAAAAATAAAATTCCCTTAGATTTTCAGGACAGAAACAGCGTTGCCGATTTTTTATTGAAAAGATTTTCCAAATGGAGTGAAGTTTACAAACAATTAATACGTTCGGTATCAACATTTCAATGCTTGCCCACAAGGAAATTTCCTTTGAACAATGATTGGAAAAGTAACCGTCCATTACCCATAACAATGATTGGCGATGCTGCTCATTTGATGTCGCCTTTTGCAGGACAGGGTGTAAATACGGGATTATTGGATGCTTTGATATTGTCTGAAAACCTTACAAACGGAGAATTTACAAGTATTGAAAATGCCATCGAAAACTACGAACAACAAATGTTTGTTTATGCAAAAGATACGCAGGACGAATCGACAGAAAACGAAACCGAAATGTTTAGTCCCAATTTTTCGTTTCAAAAATTATTGAATCTATAAACAGTAAGAAAAAACGGCTACTAACAAGCAGTTTTGCAATAGTGGGCAGAAGTGCAAAATTGAACTTGTGTGCTTCTATCAACTTTTGTACATTAGCTGCCAGTTTAAGATGGGTGCATTTGAGTATGCCCAAAGGAGCCCGCAAGTATGCGCAGGACGAAGCCAGTAGCCGCGCCGATGGTGGCGCGGGTCTATCTGCGCGTCAGCACCGACGCGCAGGACTTGGAACGCCAAGAGGCGATCACTACGGCCGCGAAGGCCGCCGGCTACTACGTCGCCGGCATCTACCGTGAGAAGGCATCCGGCGCACGCGCCGACCGGCCTGAGCTGCTGCGCATGATCGGCGACCTACAGCCCGGCGAGGTGGTCATTGCCGAGAAGATCGACCGCATCAGCCGCCTACCTTTGCCCGAGGCCGAGCGCCTGGTGGCCTCGATACAGGCCAAAGGCGCACGCCTGGCCGTCCCTGGCGTGGTCGATCTATCCGACCTGGCGGCCGAGGCCCAGGGCGTCGCCAAGATCGTGCTGGAAGCCGTGCAGATCATGCTTTTTCGCCTGGCCTTGCAGATGGCCCGCGACGACTACGAGGACAGGCGCGAACGCCAGCGCCAAGGCATTGAGTTGGCCCGCCAGGCCGGGCGGTACAAGGGCCGCCGTGCTGATCCGAAGCGCCGCGCCCAAGTTGTCGCGCTGCGCAAGTCCGGCTACAGCATCAACAAGACCGCCGAGCTGGCCGGGTACAGTGCGGCCCAGGTGAAACGGATATGGGCCGAGGTCAGCCAGGCCGAAGCGAAGCAGCACGGCGCGTTCGTGGAGGACGCATTGACGGAAGCCGATGCCCTGGCCGCTGTCGGCCAGGATGAGCGCCAGGAGGAAAGGGCATGAAGAAGCCGAACCAAGACGACGAGCCGTTTTTCATCACCGAGGAGATTGCGGCCGAAATGATCGCCGGCGGCTATGAGTTCGAGCTGCCGCCCATTCCTTGCACCATCCGCCTACGCGACGTGCTGGAGCGCATGACCGATGCTGAGCTAGCATTGCAGCCGGGCGAGATCGCCGACCAGGAGCGTGAACGCTGCCGGCGCAAGCCGTGTTCAACCTCATGATCTGGTCATGGTATTTTTCATGGCACTGAGCCTGATAGTTCTTGCAAATTGTTGTCACTAAAGGGTTTTGTGTGCTTGTTTACAATCGAGTGGGAGTGACGGGCACTGGCTGGCAATGTCTAGCAACGGCAGGCATTTCGGCTGAGGGTAAAAGAACTTTCCGCTAAGCGATAGACTGTATGTAAACACAGTATTGCAAGGACGCGGAACATGCCTCATGTGGCGGCCAGGACGGCCAGCCGGGATCGGGATACTGGTCGTTACCAGAGCCACCGACCCGAGCAAACCCTTCTCTATCAGATCGTTGACGAGTATTACCCGGCATTCGCTGCGCTTA
>NZ_VPCB01000037.1:0-4587 GCF_013418435.1 Acinetobacter sp. YH12142
GTAAATTTTCAGCGTTGCTGGCTCCCCGTCAGCCGGATTGGGTTGCATCGCAGGGGTGTCGAAAGAGTCAACTGCGGTCCAAAGCTGTTGGACTTGGGTGAAAAGGGCGTTTATTCTTCCTATACGTAAATTGTATTTGTTTTAGAAAAAGTTTTTGATCATTTGCTTCTTGCTGTGTAAAAGGTTTGTATGCTTGAATTTCTTCAATGATTTCTTTCATTTTTTATTGTCACTTTCCTGTCGTCATCTACTTATCAGCTAAATACCCTTCAGGCATTGGAATCAATTTTTCTGATTCCCGACTGAGGCTCTCCTCTGCTTTCCACCCGGCGATTTTATTTTCCGTTGCTTCGATCACCCCATCAAAAAGAGAATCACTTAATATTAGACGTAGTGGTGGTTCAGGCAATGCCGCAAGTTTTAAGATTGTCTTTGCTGCTAATATAGGGTCACTATCTGTCGCCTGACCCTCCTGTTCTTTTGCGAAGGCATCCATTTGTTGATGCAGTTCTTGATAATCCGGCAAGCGTTTACTATTATGCAGTTTCTTGTAAAGATCTGTCCAATAACCTCCTGGTTCAACAATAGTCACATGAACACCAAAAGGAGCCAGTTCCTGTGCTAAAGCTTCCGTCAATCCTTCTACCGCAAATTTACTAGCACTGTATAGACCTGAAGTCATCCAAGACATGATGCCCCCGATACTACTCATTTGGATAAAACGACCTGATTTGTCTCGCAAAAAAGGAGAAACCGCTTGAGCCGTCCAAAGAGAACCGAAAAAGTTTACATTCATTATCTGACGCGCCTCTTCTTCTGTTGTCTCCTCAATCATTCCTCCAAGCATCATTCCCGCATTACTCAAAGCAATATCGATGCCATTAAATTTTTCTGCTCCCTTAGCAGCAGCGGCTACTACCATGTCTCGTTCTTCAATATCGCCTAAACAGATCAGCAAAGAAGATCCATATTCTGTTTTTAACCTGCTGAGTTTTCCTTCTGTTCTAGAAAAAGAAATGACTTGGTCGCCATTTTCTAATACTAATTTTACTGTCTCAAAACCAATTCCTTTACTTCCACCAGTAATAAACCACGTTCTAGTCATCTGTCCACGCTCCTTTTTTCCTAATTACTCTCAATATGATTATAACAAATTAAAAGGCCAACAACAACTATAGTATCTAATATGCTGATTGTCAGTTATAAAATACTAAGAGTCATTTTATTCAAAAAAAGTTGTGGCAAAAAACTTGCCACAACTTTTTTATTTTGCACGAATCGGGAGCCATATTTGGAACTGTGCATTCTGAGGATTAGCATCTAAATATAATTCGATATCTGGCAATTCAGCATATTCAAAACCTGAAGTTGGTAACCATTCAGTAAAAATCTGCTGTTGCAATTCTTGAATTGCTCCTGGTATAGGACCCGTTCCTGAGAATACCGCCATCCAGCTTTGCGTGATAAAAGCCAGCAATAAAAACCCGCACATATCAGCGCCCATTCCAAGCAGCAACACACCGCGGTCACCCAGTCGCTTTGAAAGAGTGCCGGTTAAAACAGCTTGTACGAATGTATGTGCTGCACCAAAAACGGCCAGCGACACACCTGCTGTGCCAATATCCCAATTCAAGCGCTGTTCGCCATAAATCACCCACAAAGCGGCGGGCGCCTGCCCAATCAGCTGCATAAGAAAAAACAACGCAAAAAAGCTGGCAAGTCCCTGAACTGCAAAATTGAAGCGAAAGCCTTCAAACAAATTGATTTTGGCTGGCTGTCCTTCAGGCGGTTGTGACGGCGTTTTGGGCAACAAGAAAGCCACCAAACAAAAGGCAATTGCATTGAGAAGAGCCCCTGCCACAAAGGGCGCATGCACAGATATATCACTAAGAACACCGCCAATAGCAGGCCCTGCAATCATACCTGCACCAAAACACGCCCCCATAAAACCAAACCAACGCGCACGTTCTTCCTGTTTAGTTGTATCAGCGATAATTGATGCCGCGATTGCACCAGTTGCTCCGGTAACACCTGAGATAATCCGGCCGATATAAAGCACCCATAAAACAGGCGCTGCCGCCATTATGCTATAATCAATCGTGGCACCTAAAAATGAAACCAGCAAAATAATCCGCCGTCCATAGCGGTCAGATAACCGCCCTAAAACGGGCGCGCAAAAGACCTGCATAAACGCATAAAGCGATAAAAAAACACCATAGTGAAATGCTGTTTGCTCTGCCGGTACAAATTCATTTAATAAAGCCGGAACCACCGGCATGATTAATCCCAAACCAATCGCATCAAGCGCGACAACAATGAGTGCGGTTATAAGTGATTTTGACATAGATGTGACTTTTATTTATCATTGATAAGTTGGCGATAAAAAACTTTGTACCTGGCATAAAGCTCGGTGGTGTCAGCGCGTGACCGTACCGGCTTCTTTTGATACTGCCGCCTGGGCGGCTTCTCCTGCTGATCCGGTGACGCCTCAAAGGCTCCCAGCCGCTTTTCCAGGGCAGGCTTGGACAGATCGCGGGACAGGGTGCTGGGCTTGACCATCGTGCCGTCATCGGCCCGGATCACCAACCCGTTACCCCTTGGCGTAATCTCCAGGCCGTTATCACGCATGACCTGGTGCAGCTCCGTCCAGGACTGCGCGGCTTTAATGTCGTCCAGGCATTCGCGCTTGATCCAGCCCACCAGACTTTCCACGCCGGCATGGCGCTCCATGTCGGCGGCCCTCGATGCCGCCCCGCGCTGCTGCGGCCGGTGATTGTCTGCCTCCAGGCCATAGTCCCGTTCCAGCGTCTCGCACAAGTCGGCCAGCGCCAGGTGCGGATAGTACGGTTCGTGCATCGTGTGCCTGGTCGGGTGAATCTTGTTGATGGCAATGTGGATGTGCAGGTTGTCGGTGTCGTTATGCACGGCGCTGATACGCTGATGCTCACCAAACCCTAGCCCTTGGCAAATCCGTTCCTCTATCGCCTTCAAGGTGTCGGCATCGGGATTCTCGCCGGCGCGAAAACTGACAATCAGGTGATAGGTCTTATCGCCCTTGGCCCTGGTGTTCATGTGCTGGGTGGCCAGCACTTCGGTGATGGCATCGCGCACTGAATGCGCCTCGCAATTCGTGACCTGAACATGGCCCAGCCGGTGGTCTTTGCTCTGTGCGTCGGTGATGTATTTAGCCAGGTCGGCAAAGTCTGATTTGCCCAGGGAACGCATGGCAACATGCTTGGCAATCATGATGCTGCCCTGGGTCGCACAATAGATTCCATCAATCGGCTCATTTCGTCCTGGTTGGCCTCAATCCGGGCCAGCAGGCCCAAGACAGTTTCAGCGCTGAACCGGGCCGTTCGGGCATCGTCGGTCAGCCACAATTTCAGCAGACCACCGAGGCGGCCCAGGTCGCCATTGACCCGCACCAGCTCGCGCACGTTCTCGTAATCGGTCACGCCCTGGACGGCGTAACCCTGCCCCACGGCCAGCAAAAAAGCAGACGTACTCAAGCCAGCCGCTTGTGCGTTGGCCTCAATGGCGGCCCGCTCTTCCGGCAGGCAATACACCTTGATCGGCGTGCTGCTTTTTCTCGTTACCTTCTGCTCTGTCGCCTCCATCTTTGGCGTCCTCCTGGTTCTCTTATTCCGGCGTCCGCCGATGGCCCCGCAGGGCAGGATTCCCGTTGAGCGCCGCAGGTGCGAATAAGGGGAAGTGAAGAGGAACACCATGCTTGCATGGTGGGCCTACTTCACACATCCTGCCCGCTTCACCACCACTTTAACATCACTACCATTTACCGGCTATAACCCGTTTTATCGACAAACACAAGCCGATTCCACGCATAAGGCGTGCAATCTGGCTTTAGTCGCCTTACAATCGCTTTAATAGCGATAGAATCGGCATTAAATCGCGGATAAATCGACATATAAAAGGCGGTAGAATCGGCATGACTAAACGGCTTACAGAGCGCATTGCAGCGCAAATGCAGACCCAAAAGCCCACCCGTTCAGGACAGAATCGGGCGGCTTTCCTGGCCCAGCGCGACGACATAAAAGAGGCTTTGACCGATGGCTGGCCGGTAAAAGCCATCTGGAAAACGCTGCACGATGAAGGGAAAATCAGCTTCGGATATGATGCTTTTATCAGCTATGTGAACAGTCTGATTCGGTCGCCAGGCGAGCCTGAAAAGGCCACCGCAAGACCGCCGGCATCCTCCCAACCGGCCCCCAAGAAAGCCACCCCAGCGACACCCAAACCAGTACCATCAGCCAGCCATAAGCCGGGGGAGATTCCCAGCTTCAACTTCAACCCCAGCCCGAACAAAGCGGACTTGATTTGACGCCCCAAGGGGCGGATTGGACGCCAAGAGGGAAGGCATAGCCCGCCCCTCAAGTGTCAATGAACCCCTGGAAATCGACCCCGAAAACAGCCCCCTTCATAGAGGCGGCCTATTAACATTTGAGTGGGAGTGACGGGCACTGGCTGGCAATGTCTAGCAACGGCAGGCATTTCGGCTGAGGGTAAAAGAACTTTCCGCTAAGCGATAGACTGTATGTAAACACAGTATTGCAAGGACGCGGAACATGC
>NZ_VPCB01000038.1:0-4181 GCF_013418435.1 Acinetobacter sp. YH12142
GTTCAAATGGCGATTCAGCGTTTAATTGGTTTTGGGAAAAAAGAAGAGTTTAAGGAAATTTTGGCAATTTTAAGAAAGCAGAATCCTGATAGGATAAGGGTTCTGTGAAATTTGTCGTGTACAGAGTTTCCTTTTATAAAAGAAAATTGCGTAGTATGATTATTAAAAAACACCAAAAGATGTTATTCAAAGAACACATTGATATTAGCTTCAATCTCTAAACCGTTGATTTGGAAATACATAATACCCTATTTGTTCATTCTTTTGTTATTTGTTGTATGTTGCGTTATTCCATCAATAATTTTATTCCAATCTTCGAAATGTAGTTCGTGTCCGGTTCCATCAAGCGTTATTAGTTTTGAGCCGTTTATCTTTTCAAGTAAAACTGCTGAATTCTTAAAATGCCATATTTTATCGTCCGTTCCGTGTACAATTAAGGTTGGTTGATTGATTTCGCTCAATCTGTTCCAGTATTCTTCACCACCTTGCAGTGCCGCATGATTGAACATACTTATATAGTTATTAGCTCTTTTAAATTCGGCTCTAATCAGTTTTTCACTTCTTTGTTTGTCAAATTGTTTCCTGCCGCTCATCAATTCAGCACCTTGAATTAAATAATTTGCCACACTGTCTTCATTTGTCCAATCTACGGTTTCAGCTTTTCCGTGAAAATCTAAAATACGCGTATCCATTTCAGGAATTGTGGGGTCTGAGTCGCCCCAAGGACCTGATGAGATTAGTGTTATTGAACTTACCCTGTCGGCATATTTTATTGATGCTATTTGAGAAATCAGTCCGCCCAGTGAAATTCCCACAAAATTGGCTTTGACTATTTTATAGCCGTCCAAAATTGAAATAGCATCATGGGTTAAGTCAACAATATCATAGGGGGTTGAACCCGGTTCGTAATTAGTAGATTTTCCTACGTCCCTATTGTCGTAGCGAATAACAAAAAATCCCTTTTCAGATAGTTTCTGGCAAAATTCAGCATCCCAATACAACATGGATACCGTTGCTCCCGCAATCAAGAGTATTGCCGGATCTTTTTCACATCCAAAACTTTCGGTAAAAAGTCTTATTCCGTTTTTTTTAACTATTTTCTCTTTCATTTCCTCGCCTTTCTGTTTTATAGATTCATTAGTTTTTGGAACGAAAAGTCGAGGCTGAACATTTCCGTTTCGTTTATTATTGATTCTGCCTGTGCTTCTCTTCCATAAGCAAACATTTGCTGTTCATAATTTTCAATAGCCTCTTCAATGCTGTTAAATTTCCCATTGGTCAGATTATCCGACAATATCAAGGCATCCATCAACCCACTGTTTACGCCTTGTCCTGCAAAAGGAGGCATCAAATGAGCAGCATCTCCAATCATCGTTATGGGTAATGGACGCTTACTTTTCCAAGACTTATCTAAGGGAAATAGATTTAAAACCTTTGAAAGTAAGTGTATTAAAGGAGATTTTAAAAGATTACAACTCTTATTCAAATAAAAATTTACTTGATTTTTATTTGCTAAGTGGTGGAGTTGCAAAATATATAGAACTATTTATCTTAAACAGTAGTTTTGATTTAAAATCTATGATAGATACAATTATTGATCCAAACTCAATATTTTTGGAAGAGGGAAAAAATAGACTTATTGAAGAGTTTGGAAAAGAGTATGGAACATATTTTTCTATTTTAGCTTTAATCTCTGATTCAAAAACATCAAGAAGTGAAATAGAATCAATTTTGGAAAGAAATATTTCAGGACATTTATCACGACTTGAAAATGACTATAACATCATAAAATCAATTAAACCAATAAATGCTAAACCAAACTCAAAAGTACAAAAATATGAGATAGTTGATAATTTTTTATCCTTTTGGTTTAGATTTATTTTTAAATACCAATCACTAATCGAAGCTGAAAATTTCGATAGATTAAAAGAGATTATCTATAGAGATATCTCAACTTTTCAAGGAAAATTCCTTGAAAAACTTTTTGTGGAACTCTTAAAAGAGAAACAAACTTTCACTTCTATTGGCTCATATTGGGAGAGAAATAATCAAAATGAGATAGATATAGTTGCTATCGATGATATTGATAAGAAACTTCTAATTTGTGAAGTAAAACTAAATGAAAAACGGATAAACTATCAGGCTTTAGTTTTGAAATCTCAAAAATTAATTCAAGAGTATAAAGATTATGAGATAGAGTATAGGCTTTTATCGATAAAAGATATTTAAAATTAGAAAAACAGATAATAGCTGGTGCTAGAGTGGTTGCTAGGGTAATTACTCTAATTTCAAGTTGGTGCAAGTGGTTTTTGCAAACTTTGTATAAAGCCTTAATCGATATAAAAGTTAAGTTTGATTATATATAATTGTTGAATAATTTAAAAGGAGTACAAAATGAAAAAAGTTTTAATTTTAAATGGACACCAATATTATGAAAATGTTGCAAAAGGTGAATTAACTGAAAAGATTTTAGAAAAAGCGACACAATTTTTCAAAGAAAATAACTTTCTTATAAAATATACAAATATAGATAAGGGTTACGATATAAAAGAGGAGTGTGAGAAGTTTGAGTGGGCTGATTATGTGTTGTTTCAATATCCTGTTTATTGGATGGGTGTTCCTTGGATTACAAAAAAATATTTCGATGAGACTTTTACTCAAGGAAGACACTATGCAAACGACGGAAGAAGCAAAAACGATGATAGCAAAACTTATGGAAGTGGTGGATTACTAAAAGGCAAAAAATATATGCTAAGCTTGACATATAATTGTCCAAAAAGTGAGTTTAACAATCCTGATGGTTTTTTTGATGGATTATCACTAGATGAAGCAAATGTTGCTACTCATAAAACTTTTCAATTTGTTGGATTAGAACCTTTAAAACTTACTCTATGCATGATATTTTTAAAGGAGATTTGGATTTAAATAAAGAGTTAGCTAAATTTGAAGATACTTTAAGAGAGAATTTTAAGTTTAGTGTATATATAATTTGATATATTTAATTTAAGGAGCTATAATGAGTTTATTATTAAACAAAGGTAAAATAGGTGATTTGGAACTAAAAAATAGAGTTGTAATGCCACCTATGTGTATGTATAAAAGTGATAATAGTGGAGAATTAAAAGATTTCCATATGTTTCACTATACTTCAAGAGCAATGGCTGATGTTGGTTTAATTATTGTTGAACCAGCATCAGTTGAGCCAAAAGGAAGAGTTTCATCTTTTGAATTAGGACTTTGGGATGATTCTTTAATTGAAAATCATAAAAAAATGAATGAGAAGTTACACTTATTTGGAGCAAAAAGTTCTATACAATTAGCTCATGCAGGAAGAAAATCTGAAGTTGTTGATGATATTTGTGTAGCTCCAAGCTCAATTGCTTTTAGTCAAAAATCACCATATAAAGTTCCAAAAGCGTTAAGTCTTGAAGAGATAACAAAAATAAAAGAGTTGTTTGTAAATGCTGCAATTAGAGCCGAAAAAGCAAATTATGATTCAGTAGAACTTCACGCTGCTCATGGATATTTGTTGTGTGAATTTTTATCACCTTTAACAAATAAAAGAGATGATATTTATGGTGGAAGTTTAGAAAATAGGTGTAGATTAGTAATTGAAACTGCAAAAGAGATAAAAAATAGGGTAAAATTACCCCTTATTGTTAGAATTAGTGCTGATGAATGGATGCAAAATGGATGGAATATAGAAGACTCTATTTATTTATGTAAAGAGTTAGAAAAAGTTGGAGTTGATTGTATTCATGTTTCAAGTGGTGGAAATATAGAAAATCCAGATAAGATACCAAAAATTGAACCATTTTATCAAGCTAATTGGGCAAAAGAGATTAAAAAAAGTGTAGATATTCCTGTTATTGCTGTTGGTTTAATAACAACAGCAAAAGAGGGTGAATATCTTCTTGAAAATAGTTTTTGTGATTTTGTTGCATATGGAAGAGAGTTGCTTAAAAATCCAAATCTTGTATTTTATGCTGCAAATGAACTAAACGAAAAAGAGAAAATTAATAGCTCTTATGCAAGAGCATTTTTAAAATAATATTCTCTGTACACGACAAAAATAGATAACTCATTGAAATAATGTCACAATAATTGTTTTCTAACGACGAATACTATGACACATCTCAATGAGTTATATCTTATCTTAAACAAATCTCTAAAATGGAACA
>NZ_VPCB01000039.1:0-3415 GCF_013418435.1 Acinetobacter sp. YH12142
TCGAGGACTCTGCCGGGGGCGGAAGTCTTACGACTTCCAGGTGAAACCCTCATCAATTAACAGCGGTAGAAAGGTTTGAAATTTCTGCTCATCAAGCAACATGTCTGCAATTCGTTTTCCAAATTCTTCATACGATTCGGTGCCCTTTGAATACTCACTCATTTCAGCACGACGAGCTAGTTTGTTTGCAAACAAGTATCTTTGAGCATCTGTAATTTTTGCAAATAGATCGACAGTGTTTTTATCACGTTGTCGCTCAATCTTTTGCGATTTAACTTTTGATTTAAACTTGAATGAAAAACCCGATATTGTTCGTCCTGTCTTGTGTTGCTCATAGCTAACTTTGATGTCTGTATGCTCGTTGATTTGTGCGACAGCTAAGTCTAGAACGTATTTCTTGAAATTGTTCATTGGCTTGTATTCGCTATCAAGCAAGCCAAGTTTTTTTCGAAAATCTACAAGTGAAAATTCTGGTGTCTTTCCGACAGACTTCCAGCACATTAGAAGTTCATACAAGCGAACAGCATACTTACTTGTGAGCTGTGCTACTTGCTCAAGATCATAGCTTGTGAAGTGACTTTCTAAGCGAGAGCACATGCCTGAAACTACAGGGCTGAATATAATCTGTACTTCTGCTGAGTCATCAACATAAGCGATCTGAGACACCCAGCGGCTTTTAACTACCTTTAGCTTTCCATTTTGTAGTTCAGTGAATGTGAATTGACGCTCAAATAGTGATAACACAGCGTCTTTGAGAGCTTTATAAGCTGCATCTTTAGATACATTGAACTGCTTTTCGTACTCACTAGCATGAATCGAAACGGGTCTTAAAGCATTAAAACCTGTTTCTGTTTCGCGGGATTTAACTATACCCTGCAAAACCAAGCGTTGCTCAACAAGATCAAGAGCATAGCTTGCATTAATTAAAACATTATCTTTCACAACCTGAGCCATTTGCTTATTACCTTTTCTCATTATGCAACGCCCTCCAAAATTGAACTAAGGTAATAAATCAGCTACCTGAAAACTGTCGGCTAATACATGGTTAAATGCTAACCTATTTTATTTAGTTAGTCAAAATATTTACTAACTAAAATTAGATAATAATTTATCTATCATAATTAAGAGCAAACCTAGCTTTATATAAGAGCAAACCTAGCTTTATATAAGAGCAAACCTAGCTTTATATAAGAGCAAACCTAGCTTTATAATGCCTGAAACGCAGTCATATCAATGCTTTCAAGGGTCTTAAAAGCATTTAAAAGCTTTAAAAACTATTAAAAACTATTAAGAACCAAAACAACCGTGAAAACTGCCCTATGTTTTCGCTATGCTCAAACTCTATTGCGGTTCGCTACGCTCACCGCTAGGGGCAGTTTTATCAAATACCTAGATAACTCAAAAGAAAAGCAATATTGCATTCGCTACGCTCATGCTTTTACAGGAAAACCCACAGTTCGCGCCCATGCGGGACGCTCTGCACTTTCAGAAAGAAGGCAAAGGGGAGTTTGTAATCAGGGAGGGGAGTGAGCGAATTTTCATTGTGTCGCTCGTAGACACTCGCTAAGTAATTGATTTTATTGTTTAGATAAGCTTAACCAAAAGGGTTGTAAGTGTTATCAGCATCAAATGACTTATCTTGATCTTTATTAACCTCGCTTCTAGACGCTCTGTAAGGCGCATTTTCTGCCGTTTTCTGCTTTCTGTACGTTTCTAGCCCTTCCTTAGCTATCCTTTCATTTTCGGCAATCTGTGCGCTTCTAGCAGCATCTTTCACCTGTTCTGCCGCTTTGAGTTCTTCCAGACGCTTCAGATAGTGCCCCACTTCATTTATGACAGGCTCGAAATTCTCATAGTAATCATCGAGTTTATTTTGGAATCGTTTGCCGATCTGGTTTTCTGGGTTTTGTTTTAATACGGAAATCGTTTCATTAATATCCACATCTTTACTCTTCTTATAAATATTGTTTTTATAATTATTATAATATTCTGTCATTAAGGAATCATATTTATATTCAGACATATAAAAATCCGGCTTATCAATATATATTTGAGAGCCATCATTTTTCCAACCTTTTTCAATTTCCTTATCTGTTAAGTCATTCTTTTTAAGCCAATTCTCTGTTTTCTTATATTCTTTTTTGATTAACTTCTCATTATTATTTTTGTTTTTTAATTCTAAATTGCAGTAGTCATAAAAATACTCAAAATTATCTTTATGATCATTAATTACTTTTATTTTTTTATTATATTCTTCGACTTCTTTTTTAATATCATTTTCATTTTTATTTTTAATTAATGAAGCTGTTTCTTTTATTTTGCTATTAAATAGCTCGACGTATGGTTCCGGCACATCATCTAAAGCATTTAAATAAACTTTCGACTTTTCTGCTATTTCTCTGAGTGATTCGACTTCTTTTTTTGTCGCAGCATTCTGTATAGCTTCAATTTTTGCTTTTTTATAATCTGGTAATACAGCTTCAAGTACTCGTTTTGCGTAATTTTCTCTTGATTCAAAGCTTTTAACGGGTGGCAAATTATCAATATTTGGGCTGAACTCGTTTATTTCATTGATTTGATTAATGATCTCATAATGCTGTTTGATTGTTCGATGTTCAGCTTTTGAGTGTTTGATGCCACGGCTTAATCCTAAATGTTTAACAATTTCAGCTGCTTCGGTCTGTTCTTCATGTAATAATTTTCTTCCATCTAGCCACTTTTTGCAATTAAGTACTTGTTTTTCTTCATCAAAAGGCACGATGTAAGCTATTAGATGCGGAGTTGTTTCGTCTCTATGAATATGAGTAGAGATAACATTATTAACACCCCATTTTTCAATTAATCGCTTCTTCTGTATTTCAAAAAATTCTGTCTCTGTCTCTTTATTCCCCCATCCTGACCAATCCGGGCTAGCTGTGATGAGATATTCAACACATAAAACATTTCCGGGCCTTTCTTTAACACGTTGATCAATTCTGTTTTTTATTGCTGCAACAACTTCTGTCTTTTTCTTATAGTCGTGTTCATTCAGATCAGCACGATTTAAGTCAGCATTGGGTGTATCAATAAGTCGATATGTATGATCAAGTGACCCCCCAATTTCGCCAAAAGATTTCAATTTGGCATGTCTCAAAATAACGTAATCAGTCATCGCAAAATCCAAGATCAAATATTAAACTACGTTCAATATCTGCTTTTGATTTTGCTTTTTCAACCTAATTTCAAAATTTGGTGTACTTACTACACCAAAATTTTTTCTTCGAATAAAATTTAGGTTCCGCAAGCTCTTCGAGGACTCTGCCGGGGGCGGAAGTCTTACGACTTCCAGGTGAAACCCTCATCAATTAACAGCGGTAGAAAGGTTTGAAATTTCTGCTCATCAAGCAACATGTCTGCAATTCGTTTTCCAAATTCT
>NZ_VPCB01000040.1:0-3346 GCF_013418435.1 Acinetobacter sp. YH12142
GTAAATTTTCAGCGTTGCTGGCTCCCCGTCAGCCGGATTGGGTTGCATCGCAGGGGTGTCGAAAGAGTCAACTGCGGTCCAAAGCTGTTGGACTTGGGTGAAAAGGGCGTTTATTCTTCCTATACGTGAACCGCATCCTACGGAATGAGTAACCCTTGCCCTATTGTGAGTAGAACGTCGTATAATTCAAACGAAAGCAGTTAATAGGTATGAAATATCACAGCACAAAAGAGCGACAGGACATGTTTAGATGATGTTATTATAAAATAATAACATCATGGATGAATAAAAAATAATTTTCTATCTTTACAACTATGTTATACTTCTATGATAAGGCTATGATGGCAAAGCCTTGGTTTTCCTAATCAAATAGTCGCCGAGATGGCTTCAATGCGACAGTAGGTCTACTGTCTCACAATTAATTCATGTATCAGATTTTTGTTCCCTGATGGGAAGTGTTATCCATACGAAAAGAATATGGGTAAAGTGTTACACCTGTATATGACATTCAGAATGTCCTGTCGGGGGAACTGGTACCAATTTAATAAAAGAAAACAGTATAGAAATGACAATCGAAGATATGCAAACATTAGCCCTAGAGCATGGGCTGAGAATTTCGGAAGAGATGAGCGTCAATGAGATGGGCATCGACTTTAGAGTTGCCTTTGTAAAGGAAGTAAACGGTGAGAACTGGGTACTCCGTATACCTCGAAGAAGCGATATGCTTGAACAAATCGAAAATGAAAGTAGAATATTGGATTTAGCCAAAAGAAACCTGTCGATCAATGTCCCTGATTGGAAAATTGTATCGGAGCGCCTAATAGCCTACCCTTTACTGGAGGATGCGCCTGCTCTGACATTCGATGCGATAACACATGAGGTTTCTTGGAACATAGATCGCGATAGCATAGCTTATGTGGAGTCTCTGGCAAAATCATTGGCCGAATTACATCGTATTACAGCTGACGATGTGAGAAAGAGCAACTTGAAAATAATGACTCCAAGTGAATTGAGGACCGAAATAGCTGACCGTATCCACTTGGTGAAATCTGAGATAGGTATCAGCGAGCCGTTGGAAAACAGATACCGTAGATGGTTGGACAATGACCCTTTGTGGCCTGAATTCACTTGTTTCATCCATGGCGATCTCTATGCAGGGCATGTCTTAACCTCGAAGGAAGGTAAGACCTCTGGTATCATAGATTGGTCTACTGCGCATATGGGTGATCCTGCACTGGACTTTTCTGGTCACGTATCGGTTTTTGGAGAGGATAGCCTGAAGAGTTTGATAACGGAGTATGCTAAACAAGGCGGAACGATATGGGATAGGCTCTACGAACAATCTATAGAGAGGGCTGCTGCAGCTCCATTAGCATATGGCGCTTTTGCGGTAGAGTGCAACGACGATAATCATATCAATGCCGCCAGAGCAGCCTTAGGTATTGTTCAATAAAATGATGTGAGGATACTTTTTTAAATGCTAAAATAGGAGTTCGATTGGTGCCACTTAAGAGTATCATTGATTTCTATTTTAGCCAGTATCCTCCACTTTTAGGAGCTCCTCGAAACTCGATTTTATGATCATCTCTTAAGATTTTGAGCCACCGCTCTACTATCTTGACAGGAACTAATAGCTCGTTTACTAAAAATGGTGCACGCTTTCCTGGATTAGTTCTTATCTGATTAAATAGTAGATTTACTCCCTCACTTACTCCCTCATTAGATTCGAAAAGTAGCTTTGATGAGACAATAACTCGAAAACCGTGCTGGAAATTTTCAAAGACAGGGGGACGCAGACCATAGGATGCGAAGCCTTCTTGGATTCGTTTGATGCCTGACCCATATTTTTCAATAAAATGCGCTTCTTTGAACGTGGCAGATATCCTTTTATTGCGCGCCCATGGCGAGTAATCTTCACGAAGAAGCTGATCAATCGTTAAGTTATCAGCTAAACCACCTGGATTGAAAAACTCTATGGAATTGTAATACACCCTGATTATGGAATCGGCAAATTAATTTGGACTTGGGTGAAAAGGGCGTTTATTCTTCCTATTACGTTGTCGGCAGCGGGCCAAAAAGGAATACGTCCATGCCCATCGAGGTGAAACCGGCTGTGAGCGCGGGTTCAAGCATATAGCCCGACAGGCGCGTATCCTTGCCGATCACGACACGATGGCGGTGGTCACCGCGACGAAAGACACGGCCAGCCGCCATGCCGACGCGCAAGGCGGTTTCCGCCGTCATCGCGCCTTCGTTGGCTTTGCCACGAATACCGTCTGTGCCGAAATATTTGCGCACCATAAGGTCGATTATCCTGTCGTCGGGTCGCCCTCAAAGGGGACATGCCTGCTGAACCGCGAATATAGAGAAATATCCCGAATGTGCAGTTAACGAATTCTTGCGGTTTCTTTCAGCGCCGCCAATACCGCCAGCCCGTCGCGCAAGGGGCGCGGCTCGTGTGTGCGGATGAAGTCAGCTCCACCTGCGGCGGCGGCAAGCTCTGCAGCGAGTGTCGCGGCCCCGACATCCCCCGGACCACGGCCTGTGAGCGCGCGCAGAAAGGATTTGCGCGAAACAGACAGAAGCACCGGCAAATCGAAGCGCAGCCGCAATTCATCGAACCGCGCCAGCACCGAGAGCGAGGTTTCGGGAGCAGCCCCCAGAAAAAACCCCATGCCGGGATCAAGGACAAGGCGGTTGCGTTTGATACCGGCACCCGTCAGCGCCGCGATGCGCGCGTCAAAGAACGCCGCAATGTGATCCATGATGTCGCCAGCGGGTGCCTCGCGCCGATCTGCCTGCCCGTCTTGCACCGAATGCATAACGACGAGTTTGGCAGATGATTTCGCCAATTGCGGATAGAACGCAGCGTCTGGAAAACCGCGAATATCATTGAGATAGGCCACACCACGCGACAAGGCATAGGCTTGCGTCGCGGGTTGATAACTGTCGAGCGAGACGGGAATGCCATCTGCCTTGAGCGCGTCCAGCACCGGCGCGATACGCGCGATTTCTGTGTCGGACGAAACAGGCGCGGCGTCGGGATTGCTGGATGCCGGACCGAGGTCGATCACATCTGCCCCCTCGGCCATCAGCTTACGCGCCTGCGCAATGGCTGCGTCTGGCGCCAGATACCGGCCTCCATCGGAGAAACTGTCCGAGGTTATGTTGACGATGCCGAAAATGATGAGCGATTTATTCATGGGGGCTTCTATAATAATCTCTGTACACGACAAAAATAGATAACTCATTGAAATAATGTCACAATAATTGTTTTCTAACGACGAATACTATGACACATCTCAATGAGTTATATCTTATCTTAAACAAATCTCTAAAATGGAAC
>NZ_VPCB01000041.1:0-2986 GCF_013418435.1 Acinetobacter sp. YH12142
CGTTTGAAGGATAAAAAAAGAATTGGGATTCAGCCCCAGGTTGAAACTTAATACGAGATCAAAGGGGTCAATTTTACTTTGCCATTTGTAAGGTAAAAGGGGTCAATTTTAGAATGCCGTTGACAAAATCACATTTTTTAAATCCTAAAACTTAACGCTATATTTAGAATATTATCCTTTTAAAGCAAAAAATTAATTTTATTGCAATGCCCCTTACGCTTCCTATAATTAAATTATGTAGTTAAAAACGCTAGTTAATTACCTAAATATCTACAAATAATAATCATGTATAACCTAAAAGAGGGGCATAAAAATGGCTAAAGTTTCATTAGAATCACTCACAACAATCGACGGTTTTCATGCAACGGCACTGGTAGACGGTGAAAGTGGCCTAGCTATGGCGACACAAGGCTGAGGAGATATTGATTTAGAGTTAGCAGCTGCTGGAAATACTGAAGTGGTTCGCTCCAAAAGACGTGTCGCTCAGTCACTCAACTTAGATGATCATATTGTCGATATTTTAATTACCTTAGGAAAACAGTATCACTTGATTCGTCCGCTGGAAAATAATGAATCCGTGTTCTTATATTTAGTACTTGATCGTGCCAAAGCAAACCTAGCCATGGCTCGACACGAATTAAAAACCTATGAAAAAAGTTTAGATTTTGCTTAATTTCACCCAACCCTCTTATACCAATAAGAGGGTTTTTTATTCCCAAAATGTTTTACAGGTTTGAATAAAATTAGTCGAGGAACACCATGAATAAGCAATATATCAATATCGGCATTGCAGGATTAAGTATTCATGATTCAGATCAACTCAAACATCAGCTTTACGCAATTTTTCCACAGTACTTTAATATCCAATGGAAAAGTGCATCTGATGTGAATCTAGATTGCTTATTTATTCATGAGCGTTTTTTTGACACCGAAGGAATTCAAAAAATATTAACACGCCGCGCTTTACCTTGGCTCAGGATCTCGAAAGACAACCAACAATCAGGGTGCGTCAGAAATAATACTCTGTTCCTTCCCGTTGATGACAATCAAGAGCTCAATCAATGGATTGATAAACATCTCGTCAGCCATAATAGCCTTAACGAATCCATAGAGCATGCACAAAAATGTCAAACTCAAAGCTTTAGCGATTTTAATTTGGAAGATGATTACTTCAAAAAAATGTATGCAGAAGATAATCATGAAAAATTGCACCTATATGATGATCTAGGCACAATAGCAGTAATTGATACCGCACAAAACATAGCTTGGCTCAACCTCGAGCGTCAACTACAACACACCGATGCTAGTTTTAAATATGATTTCGCATCAATTGAAGATATGACCCATGTAAGCCGAAAGCATCCAGTCATCCTTCAAGACTGGATATGGAATCTATTTTGGCAAACTCCGAATTTTTATCAAACAATTCCTGAAGATGGTCATTTTCGAATTTTAAGCTGGCCAAAACCTGCTGAACATTTATCTCATAAACAAATTTTTCAACTTTCTGCATGCTTTATCCAGGGCGCAAAGATATCAGCGATCGCAGAACAATATGATATACCCCTCAGCACCATTCGACAGTTCATTGCTGCGAATATGGCATCACTGAATATTAAAAAAATAAATCTTTGGGATAAACATTACAGGCCACCTGAAACGCATGAACCAACAGAAGAAAAGAACTTTGTGCAAAACTTCTTTCGTAAATTACGCCGTAAATTTGGATTTTAGAATAGGACATCAAACATGATTCTTCAGCAATATAAAATTGTCTTTGCTGGTTCTATGGGTGCTGGAAAAACTGAAGCGATCCGTTCACTTTCTGATATCCCAGTTCTACTGACCGAGGCGTTTAATACAGATCAAACCAGCCATCAAAAACTTGAAACTACAGTAGGTATCGACTACGGAGAAGTGACCTTAGAAGATGGTTTAAAAATAGGTTTATATGGTACCCCTGGACAAAGTCGTTTTGATTTTATTTGGCCTGTGATTTGTCAAGGCGCAATCGGTGCAATTATTTTGATTGATCATAATGTTAATGATCCCTTAAGTGAACTCGAAAGCTACTTAGAAACCTTCCAAAACTATACAGATAACATAGCCATTGGAATTACCCATACAGACGAAATCACAAGTTCAACGAATACTGCTATCTACAAAGATTGGCTGATTAGTCAGGACTTATATTCGCCCCTATTCTTTATTGACTGTCGCAAAAAATCTGACGTTTTACTGCTACTTGAAGCTTTAATTACCTCAATCGAAGTAAATCACTACATTACCGCATAAGGAGCTATTAATGTTTAATGTCACAAAACGCACCGCTTCGAATGAGTTAATACAACATGCCCGTGAACAAATAAATAATATTATTAACAATGCACGAGGCGTTCATTTCATCATGGTGTGTTCAACAGATGGATTTGAGCTAACAAGTGTTTACAAACGTGGGCAATATAACAATAGCAAGTTAGCTGCGGTTAGCAGCTCTATCCTTGCAATGGTGTCAGCATTTATTAAAGAAATTCATTTGGTCGGTTGTCAAAATATAACCTTAGATGCCGAAAATGGAAAAGCGATACTTGCATCTGTTGCTGCACAAAATCATCCCATGATTATTGTGGCATTGACTGATAAGGACATTTTATTAGGCCAAGTCTTATATATGCTTAAAGCTGCAACGCAATCAATTATTTCAGCGGATCAATAAACTTTATAGAAATATAAAAGACTATTAAATTTATATTTGAGGCAGAAATATTCATTTATTCGTCACTTTAACTTATTCATTTTCCTATTCTATTCTTCTTTTCTTCTTTTACCTTTTTCCCGGTATAAAAAAACACCCCCTGGACTAGTCAGGGGGTGTTTCGAATAATGAGCTGGCGATGACTTACTCTCACATGGGTAACCCCACACTACCATCAGCGCTAAGAGGTTTCACTTCTGAGTTCGGGAAGGGATCAGGTGGTTCACTCTT